>JAMCPM010000015.1 GCA_023382335.1 Actinomycetota bacterium | reverse complement strand
CAAACAAAAGAGTCTCCAGGAAACCCGGGGCAATTCAAAAATTTCACCTTAATATTAAATGCATGTTAAAGGGTAAACCGTTCCAATATCTTTTTTTTGTTTATGGAAGGTTTAAAAAAAGAAACAACCCTCTAGGTTTCTAACGAGCAAAGTAATTTGCGAAGTGTCAGAAACCCAAAGGGCTGAAGGTTGTAACTCTTTTCTTTGTTTCTATTCTTCTTTATTCTTATCTTTCTTATCTTGTCTACTCTTCTCTTCTCTAGCCTCACACGTGTCATCCACGTGGCTGACATGTGCTTTATTCCTGGCTCGCCTTTCTTTTTCTCTAAGAGCATTCGCTTTTCTAAGCTCCAATAAAGCGCCTTGATGACCTTCCCAGTCATGGATGCGATCGTCATCATCAATAAAGCTGGTCTCTTTGAAAGCACTTATTAGCATTTCGGGATCACCATCCCAATGAATGCCGTTTGCAATGTCTGCAGCTTCATATTTCTTTAAATCACCATCTTCAGCATATTTAAGACTCCACGTCCAAAGCATAAAAAGATGCCCAATTGTAGTTGGTAAAGAGATCTTGAGAATACGAGCAAGTCTTTGGGTTTTTGGATGCTGCTCCAAATTAATATCAAATTTCATCCAGGTCATTTTTCTCTCCTCCTTTCAAACTATCCGGTTCAACGAAGTAAATTCGAACATCCGATGGATTTTTTTTAAAATACGCAATTCTCAGTTCGTCTCGAAGCTTATTTAATTCAACCCCACTATAGACATGCTTCTTGTGTTTTTTCGGTTTGTTTAATTTCCAATATTTTCTGGAAGAAATGCGGACTTTCTTTGGTTTTCCATTTCCAGCATTTTCTTTCTTTCCGCATTCCTCACATAAATAAATATTCTTGTAAAAATACATAGCCTTTCTTTTTGGATGCTTGTCACAATTCTTTGTCATCTTTCATTGATTCCTCCGAACTTAGTAGTTTTTCAAGTGCCTTTCTTGGCACTATCTTTCGTCTGCCAAGCTTGACCGTGGGAATACGGCCAATTCGACACATTTCATATGCAGTGTTCCTTCCTATTCCTAATAGCTGGGCTACCTCTTCTATAGAGAAAGCCCATTTTTCACTTTCATGTTGAAGCATTTGTTAACCTCCAATAGAACAATCGAATTACAAAACTAAGCTGTTTCCTGTTGGAAATCACCACCTTCTTTTTTAGAGATGAGGCCATAAAAATCGAAAATCCCCGTGAGAGACGAGCCTCACAGGGAAGGATGTGCGTTTTTGAAATATTCAGATTCGGACAGAAGGCCGGACCTCAAGTTGTTTTCAAAACGCGATTTTTATATTTTTTACATTATAACATACTGGTCCCTCTGCTTAAGACGATTAGAAGCCATCAGCTGTTCTCTCAGCCCTCATCAAGCGGTTCAGGAGTTACTCTTACCCAATCTCTGCATAGCTGACGATAGGGAATCATTTACTTTGAGTACTGCTTCTTCTTGCAGACCAGGTAAAACGTGTGAGTAGGTATCTAAGGTGATATTTATATTGGCATGGCCCAGCCGCTCGGAAACGATCTTAGGATTAGTATTTTGAGCGAGTAAGCTAGTAGCGTGAGAATGTCGCAAATCATGAAGACGGCAGACAGGAAGGCCGGTCTTTCTTATTATTTGTGCAAAAGTCTTGCTGAACGTATCCACATTAACGGGGGTTCCATCTGTACGAGCGCAAATCAGATCGTTATCCTGATAAGAAGATCCTAATTTCAAACGATTCTCATTCTGCTCTATCCTATGTTTCTTGAGAGCCATAACGGTGAGCGGATAAAGAACGATTCCCCTGCGCCCTTTTTGTGTTTTTGGCTCTTTTAAACTGACCTGACCATTAACAACTTGAACCGCTCGACTAACATGAAGTATGGGTTCGGGCTTCTCTAAATCCACGTCGTGCCATTTTAGACCGAATATCTCGCCTCTTCTCATTCCTGTAGTAGCGGCCAGGAGGATCGGAATATAGTTTTGGGTTCCCTCAACTGCATGCAGCAATTCTGCCAACTGATCATCATTTAGGGCGGTCATTTCCCGTTGCTTCGGCTTAGGTGCGGCCACAGCGGCGGCAGGATTTCTATTTATCATTTGCCATTGAACAGCTTGTTCTAAAGCCTTTCTTAAAACGGCATGGTGTTGCCGAACCGTCTTAGCAGATAAACCACCTTTTCCGTTCAATCTGCCATTAGAGAGAGCTTCACTATAGTAAGCCGAGATCTGTGCCGGTCTAAGCTCTGGCAAGACGTTCCTTCCAAGTGCCGGAATTAGGTGCTTTTCTACGATTTCCTCGTAACGTACATAGGTTCTGCCTGTAACGTTGTGCTTTGCGTATTCTTTAAGCCATTTACGCATGTAACCCGCCACAGAAACGCGACTGGGTTCAGTATAAGCTCCCGAATTTAGCTCATGTAAAATCTTGTTTAACTCAGCATCAGCTTCTTTCTTTGTGCGAAAGCCCCCCTTCCACTTCTGTTGACGCTTGCCGTCAATATCTCTGCCCAGATCGTATATGATTGTCCAGGTCCCTCCCCGCTTTTTTACATGTCCTTTCATGCCCACTCCTGTTAGCATTACGTTAGCATTTCCTTATTTTATACCGTATTCACGCACTATTTGCAAGCTAGAACGGATAACATATCCGTAGATGTTATATTCTTGATGGTTTTCGGGGCAAGACCGGGACTGGAATTCTAATAAAGCAATATAGATTGCAAGCAAATTCCCGCAAATTGCGGAATAAACTCTCTTTAGGGCTCTTGACCGCCTTTTCTCGTCCGGATATTATTACCATCGATAGGCTGATTCCCGCATAAACCGGACCCAGGCTTGGCACAGAGCTTGGTGGAGGGTGAGATCCAAGGTTTATGCCTGTGGGGAGAACGGTCTACTGGCGAGGTATCCTCGCCGCTTTTAGTCAATCAGGGATGAAAACTGTGCCCAGGTGATTCCGTACGCCTGTTTATTGATTGGCTTCAAGTGGTGAAGGGTGCCTTATTTTTTTTGCCGAGCTTCCAAAGGGCTCGGGGCAAGGCAGAAATGCTTGCTTAATTTCGAAATCGAAGATGAGGGAGGTGATAACAAAGTGGTCGATGGCCTGGTCGTGGCCGTAGGACTCGCGTTGATATCTGCGTTGCTAATTGAACTTTACAAGTTCCTAGTTGCGAAGAACCGTGAGGACGGAGGCCATGAAAAAAAGAGACGAACCTAAGCCCTATCAAAGGACCTAGGTTCGCCAGCGAGATCCAACTGTAGCACACAATATAGAGGCTCTTAAAGGGGCCTCTATATTTTTTTTCAAAATCCCATGTTAGCAATATGTTAGCATTTCAGATTAATACAGTTGCCGCTAAGATGTTCTACCGATATTATTATGTGGTTTTGCAGGATAAATATTGGTGCGCCCGGCAGGACTCGAACCTGCAACCTACGGATTAGAAGTCCGTTGCTCTATCCAATTGAGCTACGAGCGCATCTGTAGTGCAGACGCACGGTCGTGCAGAAAAGTATTGGGGTGGATGATGGGACTTGAACCCACGACCACCGGATCCACAATCCGGAGCTCTACCGGCTGAGCTACATCCACCATGAAGTTGGAGCGGGCGACGGGAGTCGAACCCGCGACAGCCAGCTTGGAAGGCTGGCGCTCTACCAACTGAGCTACACCCGCTGACGAACCATCCCTATTTTAATTGTCTGCGGGCCTGAATGCTATTCGATACGGGCAGCGCAGGCAATTCGCGGCGCCCTGCCGCTATTCCTGCGGGGGCGGTTATCTATTCCTGCGGGGAACGGCTGCCATTATAGCTGGCGGCGTTGGCGATAGCCACGCCCAGCTGGCTTCCTATCGACAGCAGGATGCCGAGGGAGCGGTCGTCCAGGATCGTGTCCGCCGGCAGGTAGAGATACATCACACCGAGAACCCGGTCGTGGGCCTTGAGCGGGACGATCACATGCCCGTGGTCTTCCATGCCGGCATAGCTGATCGTGTGGTAGATGTCCGTTTTCGAATGAGTCGTGTGGATCATCTCGCCCGTGAAGGCGGCGCGGCCGCAGAGGCAGTCACCGACCTTGAGGCTCTTGTGCAGGTCGAGGAATTCCTGATCGTGGCTGCCCGACTGGCAGACGAGCTCGAGGTTTTCCCCCTGCACCAGAAAGATGCCGCCCTTGTTCAGCAGCCGGAACTGGTCCAGCTCGACGACGGTCTGCAGCGCCCCCTGGAGCAGTGATTCGATATCCTGCGTCCGCCCGATCGACTGTGACACCTGGTAGAGGGCGTCAAGTTCGGCGTTCCTGTATTCCTCGAGGTTCTTCAGCCGGCGCTCTTTATCGTAGGCCTTGGCGTTGCTGATGGCGGAGGCCGCATGGGAGCCGACCGAGGTGGCGAACCGCACCTGCTCTTCCGTGAAGTGATGGATGCGGTCGGTGCGCGTAAGCCAGACGGAGCCGATGGTCTTCTTTCCGGTCACCAGCGGCACGATCAGGGAAGACTTGACCTTCATCAGCTCTATGAGCCTGGCGTTGCAGCGTTCGTCATTCTCGGCGTCATCGCTCGCGAGAGCCTGCCGGGCGTTGCAGGCGGTGACGCCTGAAGGAAATTCCTCATAGGGAATGAAGAGCTCCTGGATCAGCTCGTCGCTGTATTCGCCATAGCCGAGCTGTCCGACCCAGTGACCGTCTTCGAGGAAGCAGATACCGCCGGCGTTGGCGCCGGACATGGTGGCGAGGTTTTCAAGAACCACGCGCATGATGTGCTCGAGGTCGAGGCTCGCCATCATCTCGGCGCTGATCTTCTCGGTGGCGTCGCGGATGCCGCTTCGCAACACCCTGTCGGTGGTGTCGAAGGCGAACATCGCTACCGACTTCTGCTTGCCTCCCGCACGGGGGACCGGGACGAAATCCACTCACCAGAAGGTGCTCTTGCCGCCCGCCGCCGGTACTTCCAGCTCGCTGCATTGTTCGCGTTTGCCCGAGGTGACCGTGCGGTCAAAGAGTTCGACCAGCTTTTCGGAGATGCCGTCGGGAAAGTAGTCGTGCAGCAGGGTGCCCTCGCCGGTCTGCCCGGGAGACATGTCCAGGAAAGCCTTGTTGTGGTTGATCAGGCGGCAATCCGGCAGTCCGAACTCGGCGTAAGCCAGGGGTGAGACCGCCAGGGCTTCGTGCGACATCCTCAGCGGTTTGACATTTCCCTGTATTTTGTTGGTGACCACCGAAGCCACGAAACCCAGGGAGGCGATGGCGGCCAGAGACCAGAGATCTTCCCTCGACTTGTTGAAGTACGGGCTCTCGGTGATGAACTCCAGCATCAACGCGAAAATCCCGGTCGCCAGCGTCTCGAGTGGCGTCAACAGCAGCGCCGCGGCCGCGATCGGCACGATATATATGAGGTCGACAAACTCAGGCCCGTTGATCGTAAAATCCAGCAGGAAGCTCACCAGGAGCAACACTGCCACAAAAAACAGCATCACGATCCGCTTGCCGGCGTATTCTTTTTTTGTTTGTAGGACCATTATATTTCAGGCATTAAAAAAGGGGGCGGCCATATGCGCCCCCTGCATATTCGATTTGGTCGAGCTGTTCGGACGTTATCTGAACAGCAACAGCTACAACGCCTCTATTCTACAGCATGTGGCTAGGCTTGCGAAGACGTTTTGAACGGCTGAAATTTCAACTGGCCAGAGAAGAAGCAGATCGTGGAATTGAAACTAACTTAGGCTTCTTTGTCCCTTGTGGGTAAACTTCCCACGAAATCGAGCCTTCCCATAATTTGACATCCTTCTTCTGTTGCGGCCAATACGCATAATATTCAAATTTAGGCCGTGATCTGGTCCGGGTTTCACGGACACTTTCTTAAGACCCCTGCGTCGCCAGCCACTGCTTTTCGAAATCCTTCGGGCTGACGTAGTTGAGCGATGAGTGCAGTCGCTCCTCGTTGTAGAACATCTCGATGTAGTCAACTATATCCCTTTTGGCCTCCTCTCTGGTTTGATAATGGCGCAGGCTGACGCGGTCGGATTTGAGGCTGGCGAAAAAACTCTCGACGACGGCGTTATCATAGGGGTCACCTTTACGGCTCATGCTCCCGGTAATTCCGGAGTTGGCAAGAAGTTGCTGGAAGTCAAAACTGGCGTACTGTGAACCGCGGTCGGAATGAAACACAAGGCCCGGCTGTGGCCGCCGACGCCAGAGCGCCATCTCAAAAGCGTCCTCAACCAGCTTGCTGTTTATGCGGCTTGCCATCGTCCAGCCCACTACCAGACGCGAAAACAGGTCGAGGATCACCGCCACTTAGAGCCAGCCTTCGGCGGTCCAGATATAGGTGATGTCGCCGGCCCAGGCCGTGTCGGGAGCTTCTTGGCCGAACTCCCGGGCCAGGATGTTGGGCGACACCGGCAGGTTGTGCCGGGAGCGGGTGGTGGCCTTCCACTTGCGCTTTTTCCTTACCGAAAGCCCTGCAAGGAGCATCAGCCGGCGGGCGCGGGAGCGTGAACAAGCAACGCCGCGAGCCTGCAGCGCCTTCGCCATGCGCCTGGAGCCGTATGTGGCGCCGGAGCGCAGGAAGACTTCCCTGACTGCAGGCAGCAGTTTCCGGTCGCAGAGCTCACGCTCGGATCGGTTGTCGGCGGCCCAAAGGTAGTAGCCGCTTCTTGAGACCCTCATGGTCCGGCAAAGCAGAGTCAGCGGGTAGTTCGCCTTCTCCGCCGCCACGAACCGGTACCTCATCCTGACTCCTTGGCGAAGAAGGCCGCCGCCTTCTTTAGGATCTCGCGTTCCTGTCTTAAGCGCTTGTTCTCGCGCCGCAGGCGCATGAGTTCTTCGCGCTCGTCGGGCGCAAGGCGTGCGCCCGCTCGCTCCTGCTGGAGCTCTCGCTTCCAGCGGCCGAGCATCTTCTGATCGATGCCCAGGCTCGCTGCAGCTTCGCTTTGCCGGTAGCCCTGCTTCGTGACAAGGCCGACAGCTTCCTCCTTGAACTGCCTGGTGAACTTCCTTCTGCTCTTTCTTTCCATCTTGCAACACCTCCTAGAGTATTAAAAAATACTCTTAGCAAGGTGTCCAGAAAACCCGGACCAGATCATTTCGCTGCTACTCAAATTTGCTGAATCTACGTAGATCCATAGATTCACGACACCGTTACTTGAAGAACCAGGCACGTGCCGTTGTTATTATTTGGATCCTCGATGCACGGGCCGCGAACCGATATCATCACAGTGCCGCCACTTTTGGCCACAAATGTCGAGGTCGCATCGCCGTCGCTCCGGCCAGATAGATCCAGAACCGAGGTATCGGAACTGACTGGAACCGAGTACCGGGACTCAACATGGATTTCGACCTGCTCGCCTCGTCGGATATTAATGTTCGGAGCAGAGTTCGCAGAGAGCAGCATTAAGCAGTTTCCAAGCCTATATGCGGTGCCACTATCGATACGATACATTGCCGCTTCCCCGCACGAAGATGCGCCCGATCGTTGCCACCACGAACCCGAGGAAGACGTTGATGATGAAGACGTGGATGATGTAGATGTCAACGATTCAGAACAGCTCGCAAGCATCAAAAATGCAAGAACAACGAAAGCTGCCACTGGCAATAATCGTATTCTACGCATAATGATCATCGCCTTTTGTTAATCCGCCATGTGTTGCGAGCAACTTTGTCGATCGCCACCCTGTACTCTCAATCTACCAACAATTATTCCAGGGGTCGGTCCAGGCATGTATCCCGTCGAAGTAACTCCCCTGCAAATAATCCCCAGTGCCCCACCAATATTTCGACGGATCGCTGTATTCGTAAAGCTTCCACGACCAGAAATTCGCTATCGGCTGCTGATTCGCCGTTGCATAATAGAAATATGTATTGCCCAGGTGGGGCTTTCTCAGGTAGTACCAGCCGCCCGGTGCCGGTCCACCGTGGGGCGACTCCGTGACAAAGTCTGCGGTCGATCCATCCCAATAATAATAGGTGGGGTCACCCGCATATTGATTATAAATCTGAACATACCAATTGTAGCCCTTGGTCCAGTCCCAGACAGCCATGTTAATTACATTGCCTGAAGCGTCATAGTACGCATCAGCTTCGACATCATCGCCTCCGGAAATTACATCTTCGGCCCACTTCACCATATTGCTATCGTGATTCGGGTCAATCACCTCCCACCACGGGAAGATGCCATAAATCGAATCCCACGCAGCTTCGGTGCCAGCTTGTATCAATCGGTTTTGATTGGCTCCACCGAGACCCGCCCAAGTTGCGTAGCCACTATTAGTCGGGTCGTAGCCACACGATGGGTCAAATGCCGTTTGATACCATTTATCGGTAGCCCAATAAAAAGTATGTCCATCTTTGGTCCCATCGACTGTCATTCCGCCAGCCCACGGGAAGTCATTATATTCGTTTGTTAATCCCGCTTGCTTGTTGGTCTTACACATTTGAGAGGGCTTACCCGTAAACTTGATAAGCGACATTTTCGCCGACCATTCTTGAAGTTTGGCAGGATCGCTCGGCCTCTGATAAAGCGGACCATACTGCTTAATTTCATCGTCGCTTGCCGTCACTGGATTCCAACCCGCTGGCGGAGTCGGTTCTCGAACGAGGTTGCCATCGAGCGAGTACGTGTAGATCTTTCCACCGTCAGAGAGATCCTCGGTGCTTACGAGTGTGGCATATGCAACGCAATCAGGATCATTTTGGCTCAGTATATTAGGATCGGTTGCAACAGCCGTAGAAGGATCAGTTGAACTGCCAGCTGTTGTCGTGCTGGTGCCGGTAGTGCCAGCAGCTGTGGATTGAGCGGCTGCCATTCCGACCACGATGTCCATCGCAACGACTATCGCAACGGCTAAGGTAGAAATAATGATTCCCTTCTTCCTATGTATCACAGCTCGAAACATGGAAAATCCTTCCTGCTAGCATCTGTTGGGTTGGAAGAGCAAACGTTCAATTTGATTTTTGATAAGGGAGCAGGGGTAGATTCGACTTGAAACATCAATTGATTCACGGACTGTCCGCCACGGCATTCGAGACAATCGTGGAAAATAAACGAGAGCACCCAACGACTCTAGATCAGTGCTGGCACACAATCTTGAGCGATTCATGTACTCTCCTCTGAGGAGGTTGCGACTCCGTCGTGGAATAGCGTCGTCAATTTTATATTCAACTGGAGCCATAGTCAATTAATTTGAGTTTATTGGTTTCCAAAAGGGGAATTAAAGGCGACCAACGGGAGCCGTCGTCTGGGCGTAGCCCAGACTTCACGTCGTTTCGCCGAGAGACAAGGTATCGAGGGAAACCGTAGGTCGAAATGACGTGAAGTCGGGGCTCATTTTGACCTACAAAATGAGACCAGACGACGCTGGCTCCGATGTGGCTCGATGCCGCTCGGAGACAGTTAATTCCCCTTTTGTTTTTGCTTTGTTCTTAGGGTTTTGCCTCTTACTTTTAGGTCTTACAGCTGATTGTAATAGGCAATGTAAGACCCTGGCGGCTCGGCATCTGCCTGTTGCAACCGGGTCTTGCAACTGATTGCAACAGGCATTACAACACCCTGGCTTTCAGATTCCGGGTGTTGATTTCGGGTATTGATCTGAGATCAACAGGCAAATCAATACCCTGGCGACTCGCATCTTTTCCGCAGCAGCGACTGTGGAAGAAAACTCTTGCATGATCATCAAATCCGTGAAATGATGGCTTCATCAGTTAAGTAAGATTACTTAAAGATTTTATGGGTGTAAAAGAAAAATTTGGAAAAGATCTTCGTCGGCTTCGTCAGGAAAGAGGTCTGACAATTATGCAGGTCAGTAAGTTTCTTGGTTATGACACCGCCGGCTATGTGTCCGACGCCGAAAGGGGCAAGTTCGTCCCCCAGCCAGACAAGCTGAAGAAATGGGCAAGGGCTCTCGGCATGAGCAAGGCTGAAATGGATGATCTACTAGTCGAGGCCAAGCTGGAAGACATCGGCCTCTCTGACCCCGGCTTCACTATCATGTTCAAGGAAGTCCCGAACATGACCGCCGAGGAAAAACAGTCGGTTATTGATGCCTATGAATCTGTAATTAAGGCGCGAAGCGCCAAAGGAAAGAAGAAGTCATGAGATGCGTAATTTATCTTAGAGTTTCAACGAGAGAGCAGGCCGAAGGCGGTTACTCCATCCCCGCCCAAAGAGAAGCCTGCATGAAGCTCATTCGTGAGAATGACTGGATGCTGGTTGATGAATACGCCGACAGAGGCGAATCGGCAAGATCAACAGCCCGCCCCCAGCTTCAGGAAATGCTCTCACGCCTCAAAAAGAAGGATGTGGATGCGGTAATCGTTCACAAAATCGATAGACTGGCCAGAAATATGAATGACCACGTAGCCATCAAAGCCATTCTGACGCGCTCCGGGGCACAACTGGTCTCAGTGGTTGAAAATATAGAGGACAGCGCCTCAGGACGCTTCATGGAGGGCATCCATGCACTGATGGCAGAGTTCTACTCCGCCAATCTATCAGCTGAGGTGAAAAAGGGACTGCTTCAAAAAGCCAAGTCCGGCGGTATGGTAACAAGAGCGCCTGTCGGTTACAAAAACGTCAGAGATACCATCGAGGGCAAAAGCATCGCCAAAGTCGTTATCGATGAAGAAATGGCTACTCTGGTTAAGGAATGCTTTAAGCTCTACGGGACCGGTGAGTACTCCCTGGCCGAGATTCAAAAGTTGATGGCTAAGAAAGGCCTGCGCAATAATTTCTCCAAGAAACGGCCATACCCTGAGTTCTCTAAATCTTCAATCGCCATGCTACTGCAAAACCGGTTCTATATGGGAATTGTCAGATACAGGAACGTCGAGTATCCGGGTCTCCATGAGCCCCTAGTCGATCAGGCTCTCTTTCAAAGGGTCCAGCAGATGCTAAGAAGCAGAGACCAGGCCGGTGAGAGAAAAAGAAAGCATCCGCATTATCTGAAAGGCACGCTCTACTGCGCTGAGTGTGGCTCTCGCCTCTCATTCCTGCTCGCCAAGGGAAAATATCCCTACTTCTACTGCCTGGGACAGAAAAAGCATAACGGCTGCTCACAGAAGTATATTGATGCGGACTGGGTAGAAAAGAAGATCGAGAAATTATACCGAGATATCCAGCTGCCGCCGGAGACAATCAAGAAGCTCAAGAAGCTGATGGAAACTGAGATTGTAAATCATGAGGCTTCATCGATTCTGCAAAGGAAACGGCTGATCAAGAAGATCGAGGATTTGAATGACAAGAGATACAAGCTGGTTGAAGCATATTATGCCGGGGCCATCGCTATCGATATCCTGAAAGGCGAACAGGAACGGCTGGTCAACGAAATCGGGCTGGCTGAGGATCAGTTAAAAGCCATAGACGGCAGGCATGATAACGTTCAGGAACTGCTGGAGCTTGCAATCAAACTGGCCGGAAACTGCCACAAGGCATATATGAAAGCCCAAAACGACAACCGTAGGTTGATGAACCAGTCCTTCTTCAAGAAGATCCTGGTAGGAGACGGCCAGCTCAAAGAGCTGCATTACACCGACCTCTTCCAGGACATCTTTTCAGGCGATAGTTTGAATAAGTCAAATCTGGTCGGGGCGGGCGGATTTGAACCGCCGGCCTCTTGCTCCCAAAGCAAGCGCGCTACCAAGCTGCGCCACGCCCCGTGCAAAACGGATTCTCATCCGCGAGCGCCGCGTCCATCCGCTGACAGCCCCATAGAATTATAACATCCCCAACCGGATGCTTCCTCTACTGCCCCCAGACCTCGTTGAAGTAGCCGTTCCAGAGGACCCTCTGGGAAGCGATGACATCCGCGCCGGTCACATGGTCGCTGCTGAGGACCGCCGAGACCTGCACCGGGCCGCCCATCATGTCGGGGAAGACCGGCGTCCAGCGCTCGCCGGGGGCAAGGTCGCTGCTGACCTCCTGCGGCGCGCCGGTCAGCTTGTCGGTGAACCTGACCGTGACCGTGATCGGGTTGACGTTCGCGGACCCGTCGGCGTTGGTAAGCGGATTGGCAGCCAGCACCCAGTTGCGGGCGCCGCTGCTGTACATGTCATACCAGGTCCAGTTATATGAATGGAGCGTCAGCGCCCGGTTCTCGCCCATCACTTCCTCGAAGGAAGGCCCCCAGACCGCGCGCTGACTGCAGATCGATCGCGCCGGCGTCGCCCGCACGTAATCGGAGTAGGTCTTGACCTCGACCGGCCCGTTCATGGTCCCCGGGAAAGTAAGCGTCTCGTTCTGCCCCAGACCCAGAGGAAGTTCGTTTCTGGCCACTTCGACGCCGGCGATGTAGACCGTGTACCACAGCCCCGTGCTCGGGGAGCCGTCGGGCTGCGTCGCCGGATTGGCTATCATGATCCAGTCGCGGGCGCTGCCGGTCATGTCGTACCAGGTCCAGACGTAATCGCTGCCGAGCGAGCTCTGCGCCACTCCCGGCACCTCGTTGAAGGACGTGTCGCTGTTGGAAAGAACCCGCTGTGAGGCCATGATGTTCACCTTGTTGAGGCTGTCATCCCAGGCGTTTACTTCCACCGGACCGCCCATGATGCCCGGGAAGGTCGGGATGGCCCTGCCGCCGGCGGGAATGGTGCCGTCGGCTACTCTGGTGACGCCGGCGATTGATACGTTGTAATGGATCTGGTAATCGTTGGGATTCGAGATCAGTATCCAGTCCTTGTAGCCGGGGCTGGCCATGTCGTACCAGGGCCAGTAGACGCGCGAATCGAGCTGGTATGACCAGACACCGGGAATCTCCTCGAGCGAGTTGCCGCCCTTGGGCCAGAGGATGCGCTGGCTGGCCACGGGATCGGCGCCGCCGGCGCGGACCATGGCGCTCACCGGGCCGTCCATCATCCCGGAATACTTGTTATAGATGGCGCTCCCGGGGGGAACGCAACCGGGGCCGTATCCGGGCATCGAAGTCAGAGTCCAGGGACTGCGGTTGACCATGAGGTCATAGACGAGGTTGCCCGAGCCGCCGATCCTGTTGGCCAGCAAGACCCAGTTGTCGCCGCCGACGTTGTCGTACCAGGTCCAGTCGCTGCGCGTCCATGCGTTCATCAGGACCCATGGTCCGGGGTCATTGACCCCCGCGGGAGGGCCTCCCGGCGGATTGTAGGCGCCGTCGCAATGAAGGTCGAAGGCGGTTGTGTTCATGCAGCCCTCTGCGGGGGAATCGTAATCGTTCCAGTAATTGCCCACCCCGAAGAAGGAAAAGTTGTTGCCGGAGCTGGTGCCGCCGACGTTGGCCTGGGCGGCGTTGCTGATGAAATTATTTTCCAGAAGGATGTTCGAGTTCGAGCTGTAGATGTGCACGCCCTCGACCGTGCTGTTTTCAATCGTATTGAACCAGGCTACGTTGTTGTCGGCCGCCTGTGTCAAGAAGATGCCGAAGTTGCAGCCGCTGATCCTGTTGGAATAGATACTCGAGCTGTCGCCGTTGTATATCCGGATTCCCGTATCGAAGTTGACGATGTTGAAATTCCTGACGGTCAGACCGGTCTGCGCCGGAGAAGCGATGTCGTCGTTGTTGATGGCATAATTGCCGGCGGCGCTGCCGCCGGTTATCGTGTGGCCGGCACCGTCGAGCGTGAGGCTGCTGCCGGTCATCTTGATGCCTATGCCCGTCAGCACGGTCAGGTCCTGGTTGACGGTGCAGGTATGGGTGCCCGCATCCCAGGTGCCGATGGCGGCGCAGCCGGTGCCGTCTGAAGCGATGGTATAGGCGGCGGCCCGGGCGCTGCCGGCGAACGTCAGCGCCGCCAGAACGCCCGCGAAAAGGGAAATAAGAAACAAGACTTGGACCCTGCCTGGAATCACGGTTGCCTCCCCATTGCATTTGTATTGGCTTGTATTTAAAGGCCGAGGCGATTATTCCTACATGGAAGGCCGGTCTGCGCTTTACTGACCAAGAACC
Source organism: Actinomycetota bacterium (assembly GCA_023382335.1). Taxonomy (GTDB): domain Bacteria; phylum Actinomycetota; class Thermoleophilia; order BMS3ABIN01; family BMS3ABIN01; genus JACRMB01. Next base: position 112,379 of record JAMCPM010000015.1, on the reverse strand, counting down.
TCGTTGAAGTATCCGTTCCAGATCACTCTTTGCGAAGCAATGACCTTCTTGGTAGTGCCCGGCGTGCCCTGCTTGTACGCCTTGACATGCACGGGACCGCCCATCTTGCCGTCGAACGTCGGGATCCAGCGTTTTTCGGGCGGAGTGATGTCATGGCTGAGGATAACGGGCAAGCCTGTATCTTTATCCGTGAAAGAGACCTCAACGGTGACCGAATCTGCCTCTCCCGGAGTAGTGCCGATGAGCACCCAGTTGCGCGCTCCCGGACTCTGCTGGTCATACCAGGTCCAGTCGTAATAGTAGTTGAGGGATGATTTCGATTTGCCGGGAACCTCCTCGAAAGACGGGCCCCAGGTCGAACGCTGGCTGACTATGACCGGCGCATCCTGGGAACTCGCCGGCGGTGTGTGCCCGGCATCGAGGAATGTCTTGACCTCGACCGGACCGTCCATGGTCCCCGGAAAAACGCGGTTCTCGTTTGCACCCGGAGCGATCGGACCGCCCTGTCCGGCGATGTGTCCACCGATCCAGATCTCGTACCAGACGGGACTGCTTGGCGAGTTGTCCGGCTTGGTGGAGGGATTGGCAATCAGCACCCAGTTCCGGGCTCCTTCTGAGCCCATGTCATACCAGGTCCAGAGGTAATCATTGGCCAGCAGCGCCTGCGGGGTGCCGGGCACTTCGTTGAAAGCCATCCCGTCGTTTGTCAGCACTCGCTCGGAAGCCATGATGAAAGCTGGATCGCCTGAATCATTTCTCGCATCCACCTGCACCGGCCCGCCCATTACCCCCGGGAAGGTGGGCGTCGCCTTGCTTCCGGCCGGGATAATCCCGTCGATCAGCCTGTCTACGCCGGCTATCCTGACGTTGTAATGGATCTCGTAACTGTTCGGGTTGGAGATAAGTATCCAGTCCTTGAAGCCGGGGCTCTGCATGTCGTACCAGGGCCAGTACATGCGCGAGTCCATGCTGCGGGCATCGGTTCCCGGCACCTCCTCGAGCGAGTTCCCGCCCTTGGGCCAGAGGATGCGCTGGCTGGTGATGCTCTGCTGGAATTCCCAGCTCGAAGACGCTGTCACCGGACCGCCCACCAGGCCGGGATACTTTGCCAGCATGACCGTTCCCATCGGCACCAGTCCGGCAGCAGCCGTGGGAGTCGAGTGGCCCAGCATCTGCGGAGCTGCGCCGATCGAGAGGTCATACCATAAATCCCCCACGACCTCCATGGCGGGATTTCGGCTGCCGAGCAGGATCCAGTCATCCCCACCGCTGTCGTCGTACCAGGTCCAGTTTTCCCTGCCGTAAGCTCCTCTTAAGACCATTGCTGATGAATCGGAACCGCCGGCAAAAGAATATGGTGCGTCACAATTCATGTTAAAGGGAGATGTGTTGATGCAACCCTCGCCTCTGGTATCGTAGTTATCCCAGTAATTGGAGCTGACTCCTGTACCTGTACTGCTCGTGATGATCGCCTGAGTGGTGTTGCCGATGAAATCGTTCGCCGACACGTCATTGTTGTTGGAATTCAGGACATATACGCCTACGGTATTCGACTGGATAGTGTTTAGCAGCACGCCGTTCTTGGTGACGTTGCCGCTGCTTATCGTGAGGTATACGCCGAGGGTGCATCCGGAGATCTTGTTCCCGAGTAAATATGCCTTGTTTGTGTTGCTAAGGCCGACGCCGGTATCAAAATTGCTGATGCGGAGATTCCTGACACTGAGTGTCCCTACCGCCCCTGTAGCCGTGACACCGTTGATGTAGACTCCATCCTGCAAGGGAGTATTGTCACCGGTCAGGGAATGCCCGGCTCCCTCCAGGGTGACTTCCCCGGCCAGGGTGACGCCTCCCGTTCCGGAAACGATGACATCGTGGGTGAGTGAACAGGTTTTAGTGGCGGCGTTCCAGTTGCCCAGCGCCGAACAGCCGGTTCCATCAGCGGCGATAGTGTAAGCAGTGGCGGCTTCGGCCGGCCGGGGCATCACAGCCATCGCCAGGGTCATGGCCACAAGAAAAAAGAGCAACGAGCAAATGTTTTTGGGAATAACCACTTTCAATATTCTCCAATCATGGATACCACTCGGCATTGTCGGCAGCTGGAATACTATTTAAGTATCTGTCATTAAAATAGTCAATATGATGACGAATAGCGCCGCAACCGAGACGGTCAGGCTACCAGGAAGGAGTGGCGGTATCAGGAGCGCCGGGGAGGTGTTACTGAATGTACTTGCCATAGCCCCGCAGGAATTCCGCCGCGGACATGCGGCGCTTTCCCTGGGGCTGGACCTCGAGCAGCTCGATCAGGCCGGTTCCACATATGACGAACAGGCGCTCGCCATCAGTTGTGAACCGGCCGGGTGTTGTTGCGCTGGTTGTTGCGCTGGTTTCGCCGACGGCCGCGCCCGGCGCACTCCCGCCGGCCACGCCTTCGGCGACTTTTGCTTTCCAGATCTTCAGGCGCAGACCGTCGATATTGATGAATGCGCCGATATGTGGTGAAAGCGCCCGGACCTGCGCGGCTATCTTCCAGGCGGGACGCTCGAAGTTGATCTTCATGTCCGCGGCTGTTATCTTCTCGACGTAGGTGGCGGCGCTCTCGTCCTGGGGCTCGGGTTCCATGCCTCCGGCTTCGATGGCGTCGAGCACTTCGGCCAGCGCCTCTCCCCCGGCCCGCCCAAGTTTCCCGTAGATCGAGCCGGCGTCATCCTCGTCAGTGATGGGTACCACGCGCTGCAGATAGATGGGACCGGTGTCCAGCGCCGGGGTTATATCCATGATGGTCACGCCGGTGTTGCGCTCTCCCGCCATGATCGCGCGCTCGATCGGCGCGGCGCCGCGATATTTTGGCAGCAGCGAAGCGTGTACATTGATGCAGGGAAGACCGCCGAGAAGCGGCGCTCTGAGGATCTGGCCGAACGCAGCGACGGTGAGGACTTTCACACCCAGCGATTTCATCTCCCCGACCCATCCGGGGGTGCTTATCTTCTCCGGCTGCTCGACGCGAAGGCCCTCCCGGAGAGCCAGTTCCTTCACCGGCGACATCTTCAGGGCGAGGCCTCTTCCCGCCGGCCGGTCCGGCTGGGTGAACACCAGGACAACTTCATGCCTGGAATCGAGAAGAGCCCCGAGGACCAGGGCTCCGAATTTTGGCGTTCCCGCGAATGCTATCTTCACCTGGCCCTCAATCTTCTCCGGGCAGGCGCATCTTCCTCAGCCGGGCCATGAGGTCCTTGCGCTCCTCGCGGCTGCAGCGGTCGATGATCATCTTTCCCTCCAGATGGTCGACCTCGTGCTGCAGGATGCGGGCCTTGATGCCCTCGTGCTCGTATACCTGGGGATTGCCCTCGAGGTCGATCCCTTCGACCTTGACCTCTTTGGCCCGCTCGACGTCGACCGCGAGGCTCGCCAGGCTGAGGCAGCCCTCGGCGTCGGTGATGGTCTCCTCGGACTTCCAGGTAACTTTGGGATTGAGCAGGACGTTTAAATCCTTGTCGAGCCGGAAGACGATGATCTGCCGCAGTATGCCGATCTGTGGCGCGGCCAGGCCGACGCCGTCGGCGGCGTCCATAATCTTGACCATGCGGTCGATCAGCTTGCGCAGTTCGTCATCGATCTCAACCGGTTTGCTGACTTCCTTGAGAACGGGGTCGCCGAATTGCCGTATCTGCGAAAAAGCGGCGGCCTTGGTTTTGTCATCTTTTGCCACAAAATTTCCTTTCCATTTTCACGACAGCCATTGCGGGTCGACATCGACGACGATACGGACTCCGCGGGCGGCGTAAGGTTCACGGTAGTGCTCGAGCACCGGCTTGAACGCCGCCAGTGTCCGCTCGACGCTGCCGGTCTTGACCAGGATGTGGCTTCGCGACCACCCCTTTAGCCGGAAGAGCCCGGCCGGCCCGAGTATCTGCTCGCCGCCGGTCGCGGCCGGCGTAAGCTTCTGCTTGAGGAATTCCGCCGCCTTGCCGGATTTATCGCTCTGGCGCGACATGCAAAGGATATTCACCAGATGCGTAAAGGGCGGATAACCCAGACGGCGGCGCCGTTCCAGCTCAGAGGTGTAAAACTCGTCCACAGCTTGACTTGCTGCCATTTTAATACATTCGATATCCGCATTCCACGTTTGTATAACCACGCGGCCGGATTTCTCGGCCCGGCCGCTGCGCCCGGATAGCTGGGTAAGCAGGGCAAAGGTCTGCTCCTCGGCGCGAAACTCGGGGAACTGCAGCGACAGGTCGGCGTTGATCACAGCCGCCAGGGTCACCTCGGGAAAATGGTGGCCCTTGGCGACCATCTGGGTTCCCAGAAGGATTCCACCCGCAGCCCGGCCGAACTCCTCGAGAATGCGCGGGCCAGCGCCATAGCCGCGGCTGGTGTCGGCATCGAGCCGGAAGACCGGCGCTTCGGGGAAGCGGCGGCGCACTTCGTCTTCGAGCCGTTCGGTGCCCACGCCCCAGCGCCTGAGGTCGGTGGATTTGCACCCGGGGCAGATATCCGGCATGTCTTCGCCGTAGCCGCAATGGTGGCAAAGAAGTCTGCCGGTGCGCGAGTGGATCGTCAGCGAGACCTCGCAGTTGGAACATTCCCAGACGTGCCCGCAATGTCCGCACTGGAGGAAGCGGGCGTAGCCTCGGCTGTTGAGCAGCATGATCGTCTTGCCGCCGGCGGCAAGGTTGCGGTCGAGCTCGGCTGCCAGGCGGCGGCTGAAGATGGGATCCTTCTCCTGGCGCATGTCGATTATCTCAACGGCGGGCATGGAAGCGCCGGTGGCGCGCTCGCGCAGAGTGAAGCGGTCCGTTACCCGGTGATAGCTCTCGAGGCTGGGAGTAGCCGAACCGTAGACGAGCACGGCGCCCTCGAGCCGGGCCCGTTCCAGAGCCACGCGCCGGGCGTCGTAGCGGGGATCGTTCTCCTGCTTGAAAGAACCGTCGTTCTCCTCATCGACGACGATCAGGCCAAGGTCCGGCATCGGCGCGAACAGGGCCGAACGCGGGCCGATGACGATGCGCGCCTTGCCTGAACGGATGCGCATGTATTCGTCGTATCTCTCCCCCAGGCTGAGTCCGCTGTGGAGGATGCCGATGCCGTCGCCGAAGCGGCGGCGGAATCTTTTGACAGCCTGGTGGGTCAGTGATATCTCAGGAACGAGGACGATGGCGCCGCGGCCGCTGGCGGCGGCCGCCTCGATCGCCCTCAAATAGATCTCGGTCTTGCCGGCGCCGGCCACGCCTTCCAGCAGGATGGGCCGCCGGCGTTCCGCCATGTCGTTCGTCCGGAGACGGCCGGTAATGGTATCCAGTGCCCGCTGCTGGCCGGGATTTAATTCCAGTGGATCGGCGAGCTCGTTTACGGAAGCCTCCGGCTCGCCGTAATAATGCTGGCCCTCGCGACGCACTTCTCCCTCGTATATTTCCAGCAGTCCCTGCCGCGCCAGCGTCTTTGCCGGCGACAGGCTTACCTGCGCGCGGCGGCACAGCTCTGCCAGAGGCAGGTCGCCATCGCGGCCAAGGACCTCCAGCACACGCTGACGGGGAGCGCTGATTCTACCGGGTGCTGCGTCCGAAGCGGCGCCGGGTGCTGTGTCCGAAGCGCCGCCCGGTCCGGCGTCCGAAGCCAGCCGCGCAAACTGGACCCGCCGCGGCTTTACCGAGGGATCTTTCAGCCGGTATGCCGCCTGCCCGTCTACGGTTTCTCGCACCAGCGACGGCAGGCCGCCGGGGGGAAGCACCAGGCCCAGCGCCGTGGCGGGCGAGCAGTAGTAATAATCAGAGACCCACAGCGCCAGTTCGATCAGGCGCGGCGGTACCGGCGGATAATCGATCGGTTCAACGATATCGACGAGCTTCGACTGCGGCAGTTCGGAGTCCCAAACCAGGCCGGCGACGATGCCCAGCGCCTTCTGCCTGCCCAGGGGAACCAGCACCACCGAGCCGGCGTCGACTCCGCCGGCCAGCCTCTCGGGAATCTTGTAATCGAAGGGATGGTCGAGCGAACGGGTTTTGTGCTGGATGTATATCCGTGCTATCGGAGCTTCAGCGGTCATGATTCGATTATATCCTGTGAGCTGGCGGGAAATTCAGGGCGAAAAAACGGGGACACGATGAAATCGTGTCCCCGGTATCTTGCTGTATCCCGGCAAACATGGCCGGTGTCGCTGCTTTATTCGACCACGCGCAGTTTCTCCTGAGCGCTCTCCGGCATGGCGCCCAGGCCCGCGGCTTCCCGCAGCTCCTCGGCCTTGTCGGTCTTTTCCCAGGTGAAATCGTGGTCGTGGCGGCCGAAATGGCCGTAGGCGGCAGTCTTCTTGTAAATCGGGCGCCGCAGGTCGAGGTCGCGCAGGATCGCTGCCGGCCGCAGGTCGAAATGCTCGCGAACCAGCCTGGAGATCTTGTCGAGTTCGATCTTCTCGGTGCCGAAGCACTCCACCAGCGTCGAGACCGGATGGGCCACGCCGATGGCGTAAGCTACCTGAACCTCGCACTTGTCGGCCAGCCCCGCGGCCACGACGTTCTTGGCCACGTAACGGCAGGCGTATGCGGCCGAACGGTCGACCTTCGTCGGGTCCTTCCCGGAAAAGGCGCCGCCGCCGTGGCGCGCCGCGCCGCCGTAGGTGTCGACGATGATCTTGCGGCCGGTAAGGCCGCAGTCGCCCATGGGCCCGCCGATGACGAACTTGCCGGTGGGGTTGACCATGATCTCGATCTTGTCAGGATCGAACATTCCCTCGGGAAGGATCGGATGGACGACGTGCTCGATCAGGTCGGGCCTGATCATGGTTTCGATATCGATGTTGGGCTTGTGCTGGGTGGAGATGACGACGGTGAGGATCTCCACCGGCTTGTCATTCTCGTAGCGCACCGTCACCTGGGTTTTGCCGTCCGGGCGCAGGTAAGGCAGCACGCCGCTCTTCCTTACCTCGGAGAGCCGCTTGCCCAGCTGATGGGCCAGCAGGATCGGCATCGGCATCAGCTCGGCGGTCTCGTTGACCGCGTAGCCGAACATCATGCCCTGGTCGCCGGCGCCCTGGAGATCGAGAGGATCCTCGTCGTCAGCGTCGGTCCGGACCTCGAAGGCCTGGTTGACGCCCTGGGCGATGTCGGGCGACTGCTCGTCGAGCGCCACGATGACGCCGCAGGTGTCGCCGTCGAAACCGTACTTGGCGCGGTTGTAGCCGATGTCGAGAACGGTCTCGCGCACCAGCTTGGGAATATCCACATAAGTCTCGGTGGTGATCTCGCCGCCGACGACGACCAGGCCGGTCGTCACCAGGGTCTCACAGGCCACGCGCCCGAAAGGGTCATCCTTTAAAACCGCGTCAAGAACGCCGTCCGAGATCTGATCGGCGATCTTGTCCGGATGACCCTCGGTCACCGATTCCGAAGTGAACAGATAATCTTTTGCCATGTTTATCCCTCCATAAGATAAAAAAATCGCCCCTCCGCCGCACGCAAAAGAGGACAGATAAGTTAGAAAACGAATAAAGCTGTAATCAGTCTAGCAGCAGACAGTTTCAAAATCTATCAATCGGGAACAATCAAACCCCGTTCTGGCAACAAAAAACAGGGGGTCTGAGAGATGAGCACACAGGAAAGGTTCGAACACCGCGTTACCTCGCCCCAGCTGCGCCTGGGAGCGGCGATTCTGGTGGTATTGATACTGGCCGCCGGCATCATCCCGCTGATCCAGTCGCTCTTCAACTGATCCGGGTTCCGCCCTCCCATAACCGGCGGAAACCTATTTCAGCCGCATGGGAATGCCGGCTGCCGCCATGTGTTCCTTGGCTTCCCTGATGGTGTAGGTCCCGTAATGGAAGATGCTAGCCGCCAGAACCGCGTCGGCGTCTGCCTCCTTCACCACCTCGACCAGATGATCGAGGTTGCCCGCTCCGCCTGAAGCAATCACCGGAACTCCCACAGCCCGGGTGATCGCCCGGGTCAGGTCTATGTCATAACCGTCCTGGGTGCCGTCGGCGTCCATGCTGGTCAGCAGGATCTCCCCCGCCCCCCGCTCGACGGCCTCGCGCGCCCACTCCACCGCGTCGCGGCCGGTGCCGGTGCGGCCCCCGTGCACGAACGGCTCCCATTTCTTTTCTTCCCCGGAAGACACCAGCTTGGCGTCGATGGCCACGACGATGCACTGGGCGCCGAAACGGCGCGAGCAGCGGGTGATGACATCGGGGTTGGCCAGGGCTGCTGAATTGATTGCGATCTTGTCGGCGCCGGCCTTGAGCACCTTGCGGATGTCCGACTCGTCGCGCATGCCGCCGCCGATGGTGAAGGGGATAAAGAGCTCCTCGGCGCAGCGCCGGGCCAGGTCCACCACGGTGTCGCGGCGTTCGTGCGAGGCGGTTATGTCCAGGAACACCAGCTCGTCGGCGCCCTCGCGGTCGTAGGCCGAAGCCAGCTCCACCGGGTCGCCGGCGTCGCGGATGTTGACGAAGCGTATACCCTTGACAACACGCCCGTTACGCACGTCAAGGCAGGGGATTATCCGTTTACAGAGCATCAGAAGATTTCCGTCGGCAAAGTAATGAGCCCAAGGAGTTAATCGAGGATGGCGCGGGCTTCGGCGATCGTGAAGGTGCCCTCATAGAGGGCGCGGCCGACGATCACGCTGGAAATATTGGGGACGCCCAGGGCTTTCAGCCGCTTGAGGTCATCGAGGCTGGAGATTCCGCCGGAAGCGATGATGTCGATGGCGACCGATTCGGCCAGCTCGCGCACGGCCTCCAGGTTCATGCCCATCATCATGCCGTCGCGGTCGATGTCGGTGTAGAGGATGTGCTTCACGCCCTCCTCCTGCAGGTAAGAGGCGAAGCGCACCGCGCTCACCGAGCTTCTCTCCTGCCAGCCGTGGGTGGTGACCATGCCGCGATCGGCGTCGACGCTGATCACCAGCTGCTCGCCCATCAGCTTGACCGCTTCCATCAGCAGCTGCTGGTCGGTGACGGCGCTGGTTCCCAGGACCACGCGGCTGACGGGTCCGTTGTGGATGAGCTGCAGATCTTTGAGCGTGCGCACGCCGCCGCCGAATTCGACCGGGATCGTGATGGTCTCGGCAATCTCCTCGATCAGCGCCAGGTTGACCATCTTGCCGGTACGGGCGCCGTCGAGATCGACCACGTGCAGGGCCTCGGCGCCTTCATCCTGGAACATTCGGGCGCGGGCGACCGGGTCGGTGCTGAAAACCGTCGCCTCGGCGAAATCGCCGCGCCGCAGCCGCACGCACTGGCCGTTTTGTATATCGATGGCGGGAAAAAGGATCATGGCAAGGATATGATTGCGGGTAAATCCATCATGATGCGAAATTCCTCAAAATCATCAGCCCCAGCGAGCTGCTTTTTTCCGGGTGGAACTGAAAGGCGGCGATATTGTCCCGCTCCACGGCTGAGACAAAAGCGCTGCCGTATTCCGTCTCGCATAGTATATCCGATTCCTCCCTGGGAACCACGGCGTAAGAGTGCACGAAGTAGAAGGCCGAGCCGTCGGGGATGCCGGCCAGCAGTTTCGATTCCTTGCGGATGTTGATCTGATTCCAGCCGATATGGGGAATCTTCAGCCCGGTGGCGAGCAGCTCGACCCTTCCCGGCAACAGCCCCAGTCCCTGGTGCAGCCCGTGCTCGTCGCTTTCCTCAAAAAGCAGGTCGAGCCCCAGGCAGATGCCGAGAAAGGGCTTGCCGGCGGCGACTTCGCCCTTGATCGCTTCCACCAGGCCCCGCTTCTGAAGATTGGCCATGGCGTCGCCAAAGGCGCCGACGCCGGGAAGAACGATGCGGTCGGCCTGCCTGAGGTCGTCGGGGTCACGGCTGACGGCGACCTCGGCGCCCACTTTCTCCAGGGCCTTCTCCACGCTGCGGAGATTGCCCATGCCGTAGTCGATGATGACGATCATCTGGCCCTACAGCACGCCCTTGGTGGACTGCACGCCGGTAATGCGCGGATCGGGGGTCGTGGCCTCGTCCATCGCCCGGGCAAAAGCCTTGAATACAGCCTCGATGACGTGGTGCGGATTGGTGCCGGACTGCAGGCGCACGTGAAGGGTGGCGCCGGCATGGTTGATGAATGCCTGGAAGAACTCGTGGGTGAGATCGGTGTCGAAACCGCCGACCTTCGAGGCTGTCATGTCCAGGTTGTAGGCCAGGTAGGGGCGGCCGCTCAAGTCGACGCTGACCGTGGCCAGCGCCTCGTCCATCGGCAGGATGAAGAAGCCGTAGCGGGCGATGCCCTCCTTGCTTCCCAGGGCCTGGTCGAAGGCTTGTCCGATGCAGATGCCCACGTCCTCGACCGTATGGTGTCCGTCGACGTTGAGATCGCCCTTGGCGCTGACCTCGAGATCGAAAAGGCCGTGCTTGGCGAAGAGCGTCAGCATGTGGTCGAAGAAGCCGACGCCGGTGTCGATCTTCGACTCGCCGGTGCCGTCGACATTAAGTTTTACGGAGATATCAGTCTCGGAAGTCGTACGCTCGATGTTCGCTGTTCTTGACATCAGGTGCGATCCTTTCTCGGTTTATTAATCTTCATCATCGTCCACGGGCAGGCCGAATCTCTCCAGCCTCATCTGCGCGGCGCGTGCGTGCGCGGTCAACCCTTCTGCCCTCGCAATCGCCATCAACGACGGCGTCAACTCCGTGATCGCCGTTGGAATCAAGGATATCACAGCGACTTTGCGCAGAAAATTTTCCACCGAGAGCGCCGAGCCGAAGCGCGCGGTGCCGGCCGTGGGCAGCACGTGGTTGGAGCCGGCGACGTAATCGCCGTAAGCGGTGCAGACATCTTCCCCGAGGAAGACGGCGCCGGCGGCCGTGATCTCGTGAATCTCCTGTTCCGGATGTTCCGTATGGATCTGCAGATGCTCGGGCGCGAAGGCATTGCTGAAGGCTATGGCCATGGGAATGAAACCGGTGTCGCTGCCGATCACGATTGAGATGTTGCCGAGCCTGTCCTCGCCGATACCGAGCTCGCCGGCCAGTCGGAAGACCTGTTCTTCGGCCGCATCGGCAAACCCGCTGGAGGGGCAGACCAGTACGGCGATGGCGCCGCTGCCGTGCTCGACCTGGGCCAGCAGATCGATCGCCGCCAGGTCGGGCTGGGCCGAGGCCGAGGCGATGATGACCACTTCGCTGGGGCCGGCCAGGCTGTCGAGCCCCACGCGTCCGTACACCTGCCGTTTGGCCTCGGTCACATATATATTGCCGGGGCCGGCGATGACGTCAGACTTCCCGATGGTGCCGGTCCCATAGGCCATGGCCGCGATCGCCTGGGCGCCGCCGACCCGGTAGATCTCTTTTACTCCCAGCATGCCCGCGGCCGCCAGAACCGCCTGATTGATCTGGCCGTCAGCGGAAGGAGGCGTGCAGATGAAGATCTCCTTGACCCCGGCCACCTGCGCCGGTATCACGGTCATGAGCACGGTGGACGGATAAGCGGCGGCGCCGCCAGGCACATACAACCCGGCGCGGTCCACCGGTATCATCCGCTGACCCAGCATCTGGCTGTGGCGCATCGAGGCAGTCCAGCTGCCGCGCATCTCATGTTGATGGAAGAGCCGGATATTCTCGGCAGCCATCTTCAGGGCTTCCATCAGTTCCTGAGGCGCGGCCGACGCCGCGGCCTCGATCTCCCCGGAAGGAACCCGCAGCTGCGACTCCTGAAAATCAGGGCAATCATATTCCCGGGTCAGCTCGACCAGCGCAAGGTCGCCGCCACGGCGAACGCTATTGATGATGGCTCCGACCCGGTCGCGCAGGCCTTCGTCCTCGCCGGGAACCCCGCGCAGGGAAGCGACCAGGCCCGGGATATTTTCCACTGTGAGATTATGCCGTTTTAACTGCATCTATTCGTTCGTGACCTCCTTGAGGCGCCGCGTCAGCTTGTTTATCATGTTCGCCTTGAGCCTCAGCGACACACGGTTGGCGATGAGCCGGGCCGAGCATACGGCGATCTCGGCGCGCTCGACCAGTTTGTTCTCCCTTAAAGTCTCTCCGGAGGCGGTCAGGTCGACGATGCCCTCGGCCAGGTCCACCTGCGGCGCCAGCTCGATCGAGCCGCGCAGCTCGATGGTCTCGACCTGCTTCCCCAGGCCCTCGAAATATTCCCGGGTGATGTTGGGGAACTTGGTGGCCACCCTCATGGCCCCCAGGTGCTTGAGTTCCCCGTCCTCGGGATCGCGCCCCTCCGGCGTGGCGTAGACCACCCGGCAGACGCCGAATCCCAGGTCGGCGAGCTCGTAAACGTTGCGTTTGTGCTCGAGCAGGACGTCTTTACCGACTATGCCCGCGTCGGCGGCGCCGTATTCCACGTAAGTGGGCACATCCGACGGCCGCGTCGTTATGATCGTGCGGCCCTCCCCCACGTCGAAGGTAAGCTTGCGGTCGTTGGCCCGCAGCTCGGCGACATCGAAGCCGATCCTTTCCAGCAGGTCGACGCTGCCGGCAAAAAGGCTGCCACGCGGCACCGCCAGCTTCAGGATTCCGGGATGTAAGGGCGAGCTCTCCATGGCTAACCCGCCAACCGTTTGACCAGCTCTTCGCGCGAGAGGATCTCGGCCTCGGCGGCACTGACACCGGCTTCGGCTTCGGCTGCTTTACCGCCAACCTCTTGCAGAAGGAAGCTCTCGCCTTCCGAGACCGGGATCACGGCCCAGCGCATGTCGGCGCCGGCAGCAAGCCGCATGGCCTCAGCGGCATCGACGCCGGCAGCGGTGACAGCAACGGTGACCCCCGCCGACCTCAGCTCCCCGGCAAGATCGAGGGTCTGGTCGAAGCCGCCGACGAGCACGACACCGCCCGCCGCAGGCGCCGGGACCCCACCCTGTCCTGAGACCGCTATATGCAGCCGGTCGAGCCCGACGGCGAAACCAACCGCCGGCATCGGCCGTCCGAACCTGGCCAGCAGGCCGTCGTAACGGCCGCCTCCACCAATCGGAAATCCCAGGCCGCCGCTTAGCACCTCGAAAACGATGCCGGTGTAATAGTCAAAATTGCGGAAGATGCCAAGGTCGAAAAGTATGCGGCCGGAAAAACCGTGACGGGTCACTAAATAGTACGTTTTGGCCAACCGTTTGAGCGATTCCTCCATCTCCGGGCTGCGGACCATGTCCTTGGCCCGGGCCAGCACCTCGGAACCACCGCGCAGGGAGGTCACGTCCAGGATTGCCTGCCGGTCCCCGGCTGAGATATCGAGGGCGACGACCCCGGCGGAGAGCCTGACCAGATCGCGGGCCACCAGAGCCTCGAAGATCGCTTCACTGGCCCGGCCGCCCACTCCGAGAGATTCCAGCAAGGCGCGCAGGAAAGACGACTCTCCCAGGGCGATTGAAAAATCATCGAGACCGCAGGCCTCGAGCGAACCGCAGAGCACCGCCAGCACTTCAGCATCGACGGAAGCATCGTCCCCGCCCAGGAGCTCCAGGCCCGCCTGAAAGAATTCCGACTGCCGCCCTCGTTGCGGGGTCGTCGGCCGGAAAGAATTGGCGAAATAACAGAGGCGGAAAGGAGGCTCGCGATCGGCCATGCGCGTCGCTACCAGCCGCGCTATCGGCGTCGTCATCTCCGGCCTCATCACCATGACTTCGCCCAGCTCATCGAACAGGCGGAAAGACCTGAGGAAGCGTTTCTCCCCAGCCTTCTCCAGGGCGCTCTCGAGCTCCAGCGTCGGTGTGATCACCTCGCCGTAGCCGTAACTTTCAAAGACCGCGCGGATGGCGGACTCGAGATAGCGGATTTCCGCCGCTTCCGCGGGCAAAACATCCCTGGTGCCTGCAGGTATGGGTGTAATCTTCATGGCGTCCGGTTTCCACTGCGTTGAGGGGGCTGGCATGACAACTGAGTCTAGCTTACTAAGGGAATTCGCCGCAAATTTTAAACATCCTCGATCGGGGCCGATAACTAGTATAGGCGGCAGCGCTGAACGAAGAACAGAGGATATCGGCAGTTGGCAGCGCAGCTGGAACGCGGAATCGCTGGAAGCAGGGGGGCGCCGCCGCCGACTTAGTTTCATTTCATGGCAGAGTGAATCTTCTGCCAGGAGGATTTGGCCCCGGGCCCCGACCCGGGGCCTTTCCTTTGCCCTGTTGGCTTTGCGGCCGCTTGTGCCGGCGATGAAACCGTCCCCGCCCGGCGCCCTGGTTTTATTCTCGCTACCGCCGGGAAATACTCAGACATTCAACCGCGTCCGGAGGAAATGATGGTTGTCGCAATGTGAAGCCGGTCAAGTCGAAGGAAACCGGCGGCCACGATCGAAGAGGTTGACATGAGGGATAAAGTCCATAGCCTGTTGATAGCCCACAGCCAGAAGGTGCATCTGGCAGTGCATGCATTAAAGAGCGCCACCGAGGCCTGGCAGCAGGGGGACCGGGAAGCGCTCGAGCATCACGTCGAGGTGCTGTCGAACCTCGAGAAAGAGGCCGACACACTGCGGCGTAGCGTCACCCGGGAGCTCACGCATTCCGATCTGGAGCACCCGCAGAGCGAGCTGTTCCGGCGACTGGTGCATTACACCGATGACGTGGCCGACACCGCCAAGCGGGCCGGCCGCTTCCTGCTGATTATCCAGGATCTGCTGCTGCCGCCGGACATCAAGGCTGACATCGTCAAGATGGCGTCCCTGTCGCAGGCGGCGATGGCCGACCTGGTCGAGGCGATCTATTGCCTGCGCGAACCGCCCGAGCGGCGAATCGAGCACGCGGCGCGCATCAGTGAAGTCGAGGAGACCATCGATGACATCGAGTTCGAGGTCCAGCGGAAGGCCACCCAGTTGCAGGTTGATACCTGGAGCACCATCATCTTCTGGCGGCTGGTGCTGACCACCAGCCGTATCGCCGACAGCATCGAGGACGCCGCCGACGAGCTGCTTTCCTACGAAGCGCCGCTCTAGCCGGAGAGTCTGCAGGCGGCCACCCGCGCTCTAGCCTTCCTCCCACTTCGCCACTTGCGCCCTCGCCGTCCCCAGGTATGGAAGCGAGATGCCGATGGCGTCGAACTCCATTCGCACCAGCTTCTCCATCAATGCCGGGCTCTGGGCGATATCGCCGGCCGCGGCCAGGAAGGCCTTGCCGCGGCTATGGGCGGCTATCTCTTCCAGCAGCCTGATGACAGCAGGATGGGCGGTGTCGAACAGGTCGGCGACGCGTTCGCTCTCGCGGTCGACGCCAAGGCAGCACATGGTCAGGTCATTGATGCCGACGCTGAAGAAATCCACTTGTGCCTCGAGCAGCAGGTCAACCGTCATCGCCGCCGCCGGTGTCTCGATCGAAGCGCCGAAAGCGATATTCTCGTGGGGCTTCAGCCCCACGTCGATGGCGACCTGGCGGGCTCGTTCGTATTCATCCACGCTGCGGACGAAGGGAACCTTGATCCCGAGGTTTTCACATCCGGATTCAACCGCGCGGCGCACCGCCTCATATTCAGCACGCAGCAGCGTCGAGTCCTCGAGCTCGCGGCGGATGCCCCTCCACCCCAATAAAGGATTACGCTCCAGCGGCTCATCCTCACCGCCGCGCAGGCGCCGGAACTCATCGGTGGGCGCATCGAGCGTTTTGTACCAGACCTGTTTGCCCCTGAAGGCGGTCGCCACCACCTGCAGCGCCTCGAGCACCGATGTGGTCAGCACCTCTCCCTTGCCACTCTTCAGCAGCTGGCGCGGATGCACCCCTCCCTGCAACAAAAGATAATCGTTGCGGAAGGAAATGACCCCGTCGGCAATCCCGGCGGCGGTGCCGGCAGTCTCGGGGACGTTGATGGTAGTCATGAGTTTTGTTCTGGTCGGCAGCAGCTGCTCGGGTCCGAATTCGCGCTCCTTGACCCTGGGACCGATGCCGTCGAGCACCAGCCCGCGCCAGCCGTCGACGGTGACGACGTCGCCGTCATGAAGCACCTCGCGCCCATACCTGACGCCGACCACGCATGGAACCTGGAACTCGCGCAGGATGTTGGCGCCGTGGCTGGTGGCGCCACCCTCATCGGCCACCACCGCGGCTGCGTCCTTGAGGCTGGGAGCCAGGTCCTGGGTCAACCTTCGGAGCACTACGACCTTATCCTTCACGGAAGCGGGCATGCCCCTGTGCGGGTCGATGCTCACAACCTCGCCCCAGCCGACGCGCGGACTCACGCCGATCCCACGCACCATGACGATCTCGGGCCGGTCATACATCTTCTGGCGCAACGAAAGCTTTTCCAACCCGGTCACCGGACGGGTCTGCAGCAGGACGATCCCGTGCGGCGAGAGGCACCACTCGATGTCCTGAGGCGAGCCCAGCCCCTCCTCGGCCTTGATTCCGAAAGAAACCAGCTCGCGCACCTGCTCGTCGCTCAGCTTGGTCCGCTCGCGCTTTTCCGGTTTCACCGAACGGCGCTCGCCCCGGGCGCCATAGTAATGCTCCTGCGGACGCGAGTCGCGATGCACTATCTCGAGTGACTTTTTGTCAACGCGGTAGAGATCTGGGGTCACCTGCCCCGAGACGACCCCGGGTCCGTAACCGTAAGCGGCCTCGAGCACGGCTATCCCCGACTCGCCCGTCGCCGGGTCTACCGTGAAAAGCACGCCCGAGCTCCTCGCCTCGACCATCTCCTGGAATATGAGCGCCACCGCCACGCCTGAAGGATCGAGCCCCATGCGCAATAAGTAACGAAGACCGCGCGGGTTGAATCCCGAAGCCCAGCATTTGCGAACGGCAAGATAGAGGCTCTCGACGTCGCGGACTCCCAGAACGGTCGAGAGCATGCCGGAAAAGGAAGCATCGGGACTGTCCTCGTAGGAACCGGAGCTGCGGACCGCGATCGGCCGGGCGCCGCAATCGGAAAGTTCGCTGTAGGCGTCACTGATCTGTTCCTCCAGCACCTCGGGCATCACCGCCTCGCTGAAAAGGCCGGAGATTTTTCGGGCCGTCGCCGGGATCTCGCCGGGATTGGCTTCAAGCCCGGTGAGGGCTTCCTCCAGCCGCGACCTCAGCGACGAGCTGTCGAGGAAGAAATGCCACGCGTCTGTAGTCAGCACAATCGCGTTGGGGGTCGGCAAACCCAGTGACGCCAGCCGCGCCAGGTTGGCTGCCTTTCCGCCGGCTCTGGCCGGCGGCACTTCGACAGGCTGGTCCTGGGCTCTCAATCCCAGCCAGAAGCCCGCGTCAGGGCTTTCCTGTTCTCTATGTTCGGAGGGCTTGCTCACGGATTCCCGTCAGTCGCAGGCTGTCGGCAGGAAAAATGCGCGATCCATACGCGAGGATTATTCCCCGTGGCGGTGGTTCTTTAACGGATGGAAGAAAGTCGAGCCGTGCCCGGGGTTTACAGCGGAGGCGGTCCTGGATACGAGTAGGTGCCGCCGGAAGGATCGTTGCAGGTCACATATGTCGTGGCCCGGAAGGCGGCGACGCCCGTCGGCACCAGGTAGTGGATCGTGACCGGAGTGCTGGCGCCGCCGGCAAGACCGCCCAGAACGACAGGGGTGAACGTGAGCGGCAGCACACCGTTGGAAGCGCTAAGGTAGGCAACCCGCAGATTCGTGGCATCTCCACCGCTGTTTGCTATCGAATATTCGACGGAAAGATCGTGGTTGACGTAATCGGCGTAGCTGGACCAGTAGATCCGGTTCTGGGCCAGATGCAAATTGGGGCCGGTGAGAGTGAACGATTCGATCGTGACGCCGGTGGAATCGATCGCGGTCACATTCAACGAGGTTGACGTCTCATCGACCTTGACGTGCTCGAAGGTGCTGGCGGTGAAGATGTCGCCGGCGCCCAGCGCCGGAGCCGGGTATAGCGGCGCGCCGCCGCCGCCGGTGATAATGTAATTGACCCCTCCTTCAACGTGGTGATGATATAAGTGCTCATGACCCTCGAGGACGAGGTTGACATGATACTGGGTGAATAGCGCCTGCATGTCGGCCTTGTTCTGCTGGCCGGCCACGTTGGTCACGTCGGTCCAGGGATCAGAGGTATGGGTGCCGGCAAACATCGGCCTGTGGAAAAAGACCACGATCCAGCGTTTGGTATTGGCCGCCAGATCCTGCTGCAACCAGGCTTTTTGGTTGCCGACGACGGTGCCCTCCTGCCCCGGTATCTCCGTGCAGAGCGCGATGAAATGGGTGTCGCCGCTGTCAAAGCTGTAATATTCCTCGCCATTGGTGGCCGCATCGGCGCCATTGTTGACGGGAAGCGCAAGTTCGCGTTCGTACCCGGTCTTGTTTACGGCGGTGCTGATCCATTCGTGGTTGCCGACCGCGACATACAAAGGCACCGTCGCCGTCAGGGGGGCGGTTGACGCGAACAGGCCGTCGTACTTGGCTTCATTCTGAACCGGGGTGTCGGATCCCCAGCCATAGATGATATCGCCAACGTTAAGGGACAGATCGAGATTCTCGGAAGACATCTGGGCCACGATCGTGTTCCAGACCGCGGGCTGAGTAACATCACTGTTTGTTGGCGGACGGTTATCGCCGGCGGCAGCGAAGCTGAAAGGCTGGCCTGCCGCCCGCGCCGTATGAAAACTCTTTTCGGGAAGAGTGATCGAAGCAGCCGGATTGGCGCTGTCGGTGATGATAACGCGGTAATAAATGGTAGCGGCGGGAGTAAGCGAGTCGAGCACGATCTCATGCCTGATCAGGCCGTTGCTTGTCCTGGTGTAGGAATAGACTCCCGGAGCCGTGCCATAATCGACCTCGACGTCGGCAGTGACGTCGGCCTTCACAACCAGCACCGCCGCGGTTGAGGTCACCTTGCTGACGGCGACGTTTTTTGACTGCACCGCCAGCGCCGGCGCCGCAACGGCCAGCAGCAGGATAAAGGCGACTGTGAAAAGCCAAAGTGTTTTCTGTGCGTTCATGAGATCTGCCTATTATATATATCGAACAAAAAACCCATGTCATGGACACGGGTCTGGGGAAACCTCGGACTATATATATTTAGCTTGCGGCTGGATCAGCTGGGCGTGGTCACCTTGCGCTCGTCGACTCCGTCGAAAGGCCTGTTCGACACGCGCCGGTCGACGATGACCTCGATGTCGTCGTGTTCCGCCACCGTCTTGGCGTAATTGTCGAGGAGATGGGCAAGCTGGCGATCGATAACCAGGTACTTGCGGCCGTTATCCTCGGAAATCGCGAAGCGGAACTTGCAATGAGGGCAGGGAGAGAACGCCCTCGCGGATGCGCTGTAACTGACCCTTTGGCAATGTGGGCAAACCAGTTCTTCCATTTTGTCCCTCTGCCTCCCCCAGGCACCTTGCAGGCTCCCGAAGATGTCTAAGTTTACCACGGGGAATGGAATTTTACTACCAATCACGCCTGTTGTGTAGCCGTTTACCCGGGCAGGTATATGGCTAAACAGGGCCCGGCGCAGCGTGGCCGCCGTCTGCTTTTTTTAAGGGGATGGGATAGAATCCTGAAGGAAGAATTCCCCCTTCAGTGCCGAAGTGGCGGAACTGGCAGACGCGCCGGACTCAAAATCCGGTGAGGTTCACCCCTCGTGTGGGTTCGATTCCCACCTTCGGCACCAGAAACATCCCTACACACCTTTGGTTGATCCAATCATATATTTCGAGGCGAAGATTAAGTTTTGGGCTCCACGCCGTAGTTCCGTTTAGACATCCTCTCGGCGGGAATCTTCTTATCACAACTTCTTTAAGGAGAAAGTCATGAGTCCTGAGCCAATGGATAAGCGCGAGTATCAAGAATACGGCGAACACGGTGGGATGGAGGTCGAGGAAGACAAGGTGGCTAAGCGACAGAATGAGATTAAGCGAATAACGGGATTGATCTGGTTGGTGTTCGGGGTCCTCGAGACGCTCATCGGCATAAGGGTGATCTTGAAACTCCTGGCGGCCAACCCCGATAACGGTTTCGCCAGTTTTATCTACCGCGTCTCCCGACTGTTCCTTGCTCCCTTCTTCGGTTTGGTCGGCGAGCCCTCTTCTAACGGCAACGTTCTGGAAGTGACTTCGATAATAGCGATGCTCGTGTACCTGTTGATCGCCTGGGGTATTACCCGCCTGCTTTACCTGTTGATGGTCCCATCACAGGTAAAGCATGTGAAGACTATGATTAAATGAGCACCGGTATTCGGCGGAATAATCGAGGGGGAATAGATTTGAACACCATTACACTTCGAAATTCCTGCCAATCTTGGGAAATCTCGTGTCAAGCAAAGTTATCAGTTCATTGATCTCGTCTCTTAGTACGTCTCTATCCTCCCTTTGCTCTCCGCGCGATTTATAGATTGACCGGTTCTTCTCATTGAGGACACCGATCTGCTCGTTAAGCCGATGTACCATGTCATAGATAGAAATGACACGCCTAGGGATAGGAGCCGGCAAATACGAAATATATCCTTTGTTTTTGAGAATGACCCAAGCTTCATCGTTCAATAAAATGTGCGCCTCAAGAACATCGTCTAACCAACCAAGATTTGTTTGAAGCTCAAAACGTAATGCGGCTACGGCTTCAGTTTTTTCATCATTTCTTTGTTTCCAATGCATCCAATACCTTAAAAAGGTAAGGATTAAGGTAAGGATTACCGCTGCCAAAATGGCAAGAATCATTTCCATATTTTATGTCCCTTCTCCACAACGAAGTCATCTTCAAATCATGGAACAATGCGAACCCTGAACTCCCCGCTGAGATCTTGTCATATTTATAGTCTAATCGAAACTATCTATTTCTTTCTACGCAATCGTATTTTGCCAACATTTTGCCAACCAAATTCCAGGGACTAAAGGGTACGGGAAGGTACTAGAAGGTAAATGGGCCTCTTGAAACCGGTTCTACGAGGTACTATCAGGGGCTAGTAGGGGCTAGAAGGTACGCAGGGAATAAAACTCAAAATCCGGTGAGGTTCACCCCTCGTGTGGGTTCGATTCCCACCTTCGGCACCAGGATCCCGTTATTGTTGCTAGTTGAGGACTGCCCCGAGTACCTCATTAAAATATCCGTTCCAGACGACCCTCTGGGAAGCCATTACCGGCCCCGAAGTGCTTACTTGAACCGGGCCGTTCATTATTCCAGGAAAGACCGGAGTAACTTTGTTGTGCGCGGGAATTGTTCCTTTTTCCATTAACTGACCTGCGATCTTGATCTCATATGTGACATCGTTATCGTTAGGATTAGCGATGAGGATCCAATTGGAAGCTCCCGTGCTTTGCATGTCATACCACGTCCAGTGATAATCCGTTGCAAGACCTATTTGAGGATAACCCGGAACTTCCTCAAAAGAAGGACCGGCTACAATGCGCTGCGATGCGATAACCCTATCTGAAGCGGTCACCTCCAGAGGGCCATCCATTGTTCCGGGAAAAGTGGGAGTGATCTTGTCATGGGGGGCAATCGTGCAGCTGCCGCATGGCTGATCGATGCCGCCAATCTTGATTTGGTATGTCACTGGAGTATCATTGGGATTCGCGATGAGAACCCAGTTGGAAAAGCCAGGACTTTTCATGTCATACCAGGTCCAAAGATACCTTGAAGACAGTTCCGAGGCGGGCGTGCCAGGAACTTCATTAAACGCCGAGCCATTGTTGGAAAGGACTCTTTGCGAAGCGATCACGTTTCTCTTATCCGTTGGCCAGCTGCCCCCTAATTTGTAAGCCTTGACCTCGACCGGTCCGCCCATGCTTCCCGGGAAAGTAGGTGTCCAATTTTCGTCCGGCAAGACCACATTCTCCGCGTACACCGGTGAACCGTTGATATCAGTGAAAGTTACATCAACGATAATTTGTTCAGTGCCGGGGTTCGCGATCAGGATCCAATCCTTGTAGCCCATGCTCTTCTGATCATACCAGGGCCAGAAAAAGTGGTCCGACAGCTTGCTCTCGTCAGTTCCAAGGACTTCCTCGAATGAATTGCCCATCAGACTTCTCTGACTGACTATCGCTCTCTGGCTCATGGAGATAGCTCTTACGGGACCTCCCACAAAACCGGGATAGATTGCGCTGAGAGTTTTGCCTGCAGGTACCCTGCCCTCACCCAGACCGAAGCTGTTGCTGAGAGTTTTGAGCTGTCCCGAGATAAGAAGATTGAAACTAAGGACCTGAGCCGAGTCGGCAGGATTGGCCATCAGCACCCAATCCTTCATGGAACCAGAATCATACCAGGTCCAGTAACGATTTACGTCAGGCACAACGATATCCTCGCTGGGCCAACTATTGGGCGAAGTCCACGGCTCAAGATCCTGACCATCGGGGTATGAAAATGTATAAGGATAGTCGACAATGCCGTCGTTATTGTTGTCTGGGGCCGTCCAGGTACTCCAGTAATTTCCACCGACGGGAAGATTCAGACAGAATTTATTGTTACCGGACGGAGAACCAACTCCTGCCGAGCTATTCATGAATTTGTTCTGAATTATCAAGTTATAGTAGCCGGCAAGGAAGAATGATGAAGTATTCAATGTATTGTGCGCGATTGCATTACCATCTGATGTCAACATGATACCGTACCATTTATTATTCGAGAATATATTTCCCGATATCACATTGTAGTTTCCATTTAATTGCAATCCGATATCAACTGTACCAGGGAGATTATTTCCTTTAATAAAGTTGTTTTCACCTCCGACCAAAATGCCGGTATAGCAGGCAGCAATATTATTATTCATCAACAAATTGCTGTTAGAGTACTTGTCTATGATGCCCGTATTGAAATTATTGATATTGAGATTTTCCTCGGTAACACCGTTAACCTGAACCAGGCTAATCCCGTAAACACCTGGCCCATCGATCGTATGCTGATTTCCATCAAGCGTAAGCCCATTATCATAAATCGAAATGGCATTGCCCTGATTGACACCAACCGATATATCAGTTGTCAGAGTGCATGTTTTTGTTGTGGGCTCCCAGTTACCAACCAGCGTACAATCTCCCCCCGTGGAATCATTTCTGATCGCCAGCCCATCCACTGACGTAGTTGGATAGCTAAAATCTTGTGCAGAGAACGCCATACTTGAGGTCTGGTTCGATATAAAAACTATTGCGACCAAGAAAAGGGTGACCAAGGAAAGAGGGATTGTAATTTTTATTATTTGTACTTGCATCTCGGGTTCCCAATAGCTGACAAAAGGAATGTGATTTTATTAACCATCCTACGATATGTCAATTGATTCCATGCCAACATTTTGCCAACCAAATCCCTGGGATTGAATGGCACAGAAAGGTAATCAGAAGGTAAACAGAGTCCTTAGAAACCGCGCTACAAGGGACGAAACGGAACTAACGGCATCGGTAGGCACGCCAGCCGCGAAACTCAAAATCCGGTGAGGTTCACCCCTCGTGTGCGTTCGATTCCCACCTTCGGCACCAGGAATTGCCTGCTTTATGTCGCAATTATTGCGAACCGCTTTTTCTCGAGACCTGGCAGAGAATTGGTCTTTGCCAACCATTAGCAAGCAAGATCACTGACGATAATCGTATGTGCACGCTAACAATCTGGATAACCCATCGGGCAGAGATGTTGAGTTGTGGTTGGGGGAGGTGATGAAGACGCAGATTCGTATGATCTCGCCGCGACGGATGCATGGGCATACGTCTGGGACTGAATACTCGCTGCCACAGCCTCGGCCTGAGCCCGTGCTTCGGCTTCTTCTTGTTCCCTTCTTTGTGCATCCGCCTGTGCTTGCATGTCTGCCGCTTTGGCCGCGACACACACAGTCCTTGCACAATCTTCAAGAAAAGTTCTACCTTCATCCGGGAAGCTCAGGGCTTTTTGAGCTCCCACATCGATAACGACACTTTGTGATCGACCGTTATAAAGAGAAGCAATAAAGAAAAAGATCACAATTAATACCGCGAATGTGGAAAATGCTTTCCATCTAAGTTGTACATTCACGACGTTGCAGATCTCCCTGTTTAAATTCCCTTGCCAACCAATTCATTGAAGTAACCGTTCCAAAGGACGCGCTGAGAAGCAAATATCTCTGTTGGAGTGCTACGCGAGCTATCCTTCCAGGCGTTGACTTCAACAGGCCCTGCCATGATCCCCGGGAATGTCGGTGTCACATTGCTAAATACTGGTATATTCCCCGACCAGCGAACTATGCCCGCAATCTTGACCTCTGCATAGATGCTTTGATCTGAATTCAAATTCGAAAGCAGGACCCAGTTCCCGCTTCCCGGCGAAGCATTGTCATACCAGGTCCAGTTTGCATTGCTCTTGAAATCGCCGTAGCCGGAGATTTCACTGAAGGAGGGGCCCCAGACCACCCGCTGCGTCGCATAGATATTTTCTCCCAGATTGGCACAAGATGAATCGGAACAGCTTATTGCAGCAACTGGCCCACCCATTCCCGCCGCATTGCCACGGGGAACCTGTACCGGCACTGTGCTGTTCGCCTGAAGGTATCCCTCATACACGATCTCTTTTCCTACTAGAACAACCACGTAAGTTGATTGAGCATTCGGATTGCCTATGCAGATCCAGTCGCTTGCCCCGAGACTATTGTTGTCATACCAGGTCCAGAACCAGCCTGGAGATAATTGCCACTTCGGAATGCCCGGCATCTCGTTGAAAGCTCCATTGTCGAGGACCCGTTGTGAGGCGATCACCTTGCGCGGGTCTGAATTTTCATCGCCGCCCTGCTTCCAGGCCTTGACTTAGGTTTGGTTACCTTTTTGTATTCAAGTCCGGGCAAAAAGTATTTCATCAGAACTCCCCATCTGTAATTATGTCGCAAGCCCCGAAAATCGCGTTAAGCATGGTTGTCAGAAGAGAAGCTCATTAATATTATGTCGGAAAGGTAATTGTGTCAATTGTATTCAGTTGTTTTTCGTGAGGGGTCCAACATAGTAAAGGGACCAGAAGGAGACACCCGAACCAACCTTCGCCGGAAATGTTGTTTTATGGCACAGGAAATCAGGGACTGGGACTATCAGGTACTAGAAGTGACAAGAAGTGACAAGAAGGTACGTGAGGCACCAAACTCAAAATCCGGTGAGGTTCACCCCTCGTGTGGGGTTCGATTCCTACCTTCGGCACCAGGAATCTCCCTCTAAATCCGTGCTTTCGTCTTTTCTGATCTTCTTCCCCGCTTGCGCCGCGGCCGCTCTTGCCAACCATTTGCCAACATACGCACCGATAATGGCTTCGTTTCGAGTTCCTTCGATAGACCTTTGGGCTGAAACAGCAACCTATGCCGCCGAAAGCTTCCTCACCTTGAGATTCTTGCGGTTCTGCTCGGCCAGCCATAGATCATACTGAGTCTGCTGATTTAGCCAGCTCTCAGCCGAAGCGCCAAAAGCGATCGAGAGCCGCACGGCCATTTCGGGACTGATGCCCGCCCGGCCGTTTAGAATAGCCGAAAGCGTCTTGCGGCTCACGCCCAGAGCCTCAGCTGCCTCAGTAACCGTTAGATTCAATGGCTCGAGGCACAGCTCCCGCAGGATTTCCCCCGGATGAGGCGGATTATGCATCAACATCTCATTCTCCTTTAATGGTAGTCTTCATTGTCGAAGACTACGGCGTCCCTTCCTTCAAAGCGGAAAGTTACCCGCCAGTTGCCGCTCACCCTCACAGACCAGGTCCTCTTTCTCTTGCCGGACAGTTCGTGAAGATGCAATCCGGGAAGATCCATGTCCGTCGGTCCTGTCGAGGCGTTTAGCCGGCCGAGGATCAGTCTCAGCCGGTCGGCGTGCTGAGCTTGAACGCCGCTTTTGACGCCCTTGAGGAAATATTTCTCCAGTCCCTTATGCCTGAAGTTTTTGATCACGCCCCAAATGTAACCTATATCGTTACAGGTTGCAAGTTAGAATTAAGGGATCTTTTGCCAACATTTTGCCAACCAAAATCCGGGTACTGCATGGTAAGAGAATGTATTGGAAGGTAAATGTGGCTCGGGGAAGCCGCACTACAAAGGACTAAAAGGTACTCACCAAACTGGCCGTCGCTTCCCAGGAATTGCCCGCGAAGTGAACCCAATTTACAGTACCATTCGCTTCCTAAATCCGGATTGTTCAAATCTCAGCTTGTCTTCTTTAGCCTCTCAGCAACCCAGACTTTGATAATTGACTGCCGAGTAACGCCCAGCCTTTTCGCTTCCCTATCAAGCGAATGAATCATCCACTGCGGGAAGTCGACGTTAACTCTCTTTTGTTCCTGCGATGTCCTCCTGGCTTTCTGTAGTTCGAGGTAGTCAGAGATGTCCTCTCCGCGATTGAATTTCTTGTCCAGATCCTTAGCTTTCATAGATGTCAACCTCCTCTCGTCTTGCTCGTCTCACTGAAATGATTCTGATATTTTCGCCCCCGTACGTGATGATACCTGACCAATGTATCCCTTCGATTGTCCCAATCACCATGTTTCTCGGTTCGTCTTCTGTTCTTAGAGGTATTTCTAGCAAATTCGGATCGTCCCACAGGATTTGAGCTTCTTCGAAATCGATGTCGTGTTTCTTTTTATTGGCTGCGCTCTTCCGGGAGTCATATTCAAATATCATGTATAAATAATATACCTTTATTATCCTTTATAACAAGGACAACGAGGCTCAGTCTGCCAACATTTTTCCCAACCCTGTCAGGAATGGCCGGCTCCACATCCAGCGTAAGCCTCGCCGGACTCTTCGATGAAAGCCGTTGGCCCCGGCGTCCTTCCGATCACGCCCGCTACGAGGCCGAACCCCATCTTGTGCACCTCCACGACTTCCATATCCGCGTCTCGCATCAGCGAGACGAGGTGCTCGCGACGGCCCATGGCGCGCGTCGTCTCGACGAGACGGTCGTAGAGATCGCGCCTTCCCGCGAGCCACGAGGCGATATGCGGCAGCACGCGGAAGAAGTAGCGGCTCGCAGTGCGCGCCAGCAGCGAGTTGTCGGGCTCCACAAAATCAAGGAGCACGAAACGGCCGCCGGGCTGGAGCAGAGTCGCGAGCGAGCGGATGGTCGCCGAAGGATCCTGGAGGTAGCGCGCGCCGAACACCATGGTGATCGCATCGAACGGTCCGCCAGGAATCGCGAGGTCGCCGGCAGCGCCCAGGTCCGCCCGAACGGTTGACACCCTGAGGCCCGCGGCACTCGCCCGGCGCCCGGCAACCGCGAGCATCCCCTGGCTCGCGTCCGCGAGCGTCACTTCGGCGCCGAGTTCGGCCGCACGCAGCCCCGTGAGGCCAGTGCCCGCGCAGGCGTCGAGAACCTTCGCGCCCACGCGCTGCACGGCCTCCCGAGCGGCCCAGTCGCGCCATCGCCGGTCGAGGCCGAGACTGATGACTGTGTTTATGCGGTCGTAGGTCTCCGCGTTCGAGTCGAATACATCGAGAAGCTCCGCGTCCAAGGCGCCTACAGACCGAGCCCCAACCCGACCACGGTCGCGACGAAGACCAGAGCCGGCAGCAGGCTTGCGCGGTTGAAGTACCTCGCCGCCTGCGCACTTGTCGGTTCGCGCAGCAGCAGAATGGCCGGCACAAGCATCGACCAGACTCCGGCTACCGCCGAGATCGCGATCGCAAACAACGGGATCGGCAAGACCGTCATCACGCCCAGGGTCAACAACGCGCCGGCGAACGTCGCTCGTGAGGAGGCACGGTTGCCGAAGACCGTGGCCACTGTCCGGATGCCGACCCGGCCGTCCACGTCGACGTCGGCCAGATCGTTTGGAAGGTTGCGGCCTGCGACTTCCCACAGTGCCAGGAAGGCGAAGAAGACTGCGGCACGCGCGTCGAGCGGCGCGACGGCTACCCAGCCCGCAAGCCCTCCGGCTCCGACCATGAGACCGGAGACGAAGGTCTTGGCCCACGTGACCGAGCGAAGCGAACAATAGAGCACCTCGAGCATGACAGCGGCGGCGAATAGCGCCAGGGCAGCAGGGGCAAGCAGGTAGGCGAGGATGGCCGCGATCGCCGCCAGGCCGCCGACCCAGGCGACCGACAGAGCGAGTGAGAGGTCGCCCCGCGCCAACGGGTGCCGCAGGAAAGCCGTGTCCAGATCGTACCCCTCGAATTCCGCTTTGCCTTGCCGAAGCGCCTCGGCGTCGCCCTTCCGGTCCAGCACATCGTTGAGAGAGAAAACGGCGAGAAAACCGCAGGTCGCCGCGACCAGCCCGGTAACCATCCGTTCCAGCGATGGAGGACCGCCGAGCGCGATCAGGGCTCCTAGGGCGGGTTGCGCCACGGAGAGCAAAGCCTGGCGCCCTCGCGACAGATCGAAAATGGAAGCTGCCAGACTGGCTCGCGCGGTTTCAGCCCGATTCAACGGTATCGCGTCACTCATGAGAAATCCTTTCCTGTATGGAATCTCATTACCCCGGTCTATTCATTTCCATTATTTTGCTGGTTAACTAATACCCCGGTGGAGATCATGATAAGCGCCAAATGCACGGCATTGGACGCTACTGGACGTGATTAGACGGGATATATGGCGGCGGGAAACCGCACAGAACGTGACTAAACGGTACTAGACAGCCAGAAAGAAGGACGGACTTGCGGGCCCGCATGAAATCGGCAATGCCGTGCCAGTCCTAAGCACCCTGGAAGCTGGTCTTATCAGAGAATTCATCGCCGATCCTCATGCCGCTGGAGTCGATGGTGAACTGCCGGATGCGCGCATCATGATGGCTGCCCCTGGTCTTCAGGACGGTGATGGCTCGCTTGACCTCCGACTGTTCTCGCAGGTAATGGATGAGAATCAGGTTGTCTGCCATGTGGCTGATTCCGAACTCTGAGAGGTATGAGGTCCCGAACAGGTCCCTGATCTCGTTGGTCATAAACAGACTAACGCCCTTGACCGCCATGCTTTGCACGAAGGCGTACATGTAGTTGCGAAAGCGCTTGTTGTCAGCGGAGGATGCTTCCAGATCGTTGAGGCTGTCGATCATGACCCGCGAATAGCCTTCTTCCTCGATGGATTTCCTAATTTCTATCATCAACTCATCCATCAGGATCTCGACGGGGGAAGTATAAACGATCTTCAACATGCCTTTATCGATGAGTTTCTTGACGTCCCAACCAAAGCTCGAGGCTATTCGCGTCAGCTGGGTGGGATTTTCCTGCATCGTGATTATCAGGCCTTTGTCCCCACTTTCTATTCCTTTGAATATTGTATGCAGGCATAAAAGCGTCTTGCCGGAACCCGGAGGGCCGAATATGGCCGTGGAACTCCCCCGCCAGAAGCCCTTGTCCAGCATCGCATCGATAACCTCGACTCCGCTCTTTGTCCGCTCTCCCGATGCCTCGTAATTCGGGGGGGTAGCAGGCGTAGTCAATCGCGGAAATATTTCCAGCCCTCCGGAACTTATGCGATAGGCGTGTTCGCCGCCGTAAAATTCGGTGCCCCTCATTTTGACTATTCTCACATAACGGATATCGCGAACGCCGTCTTTTTGCAGCTCCAGATTGATGATGCCGTCCGCTACGGCGAACTCGGGAAAGATCGACACCTCGTCAAAGGGATATTCGCCCACGAGAAAGCTCGTGATATGCAGGGATGAAAGCATTGATGCCAGCTCCGACAGGAAGGAACGGAATTCTTTTGGATCCGCGGCATATGGGTGCAACGCCTTGAAGCTGTCGATTACCAGCATCCTGGGCCGGTATTCGAGAACCAGCGATTTGATTTTTTCAAAAGATTTCTGGAGGCCCTGCGATCGAAGCGTCTCGCTTAAGTCTTCGTAGATTATCGACTCGCCGATGGTTTCAGCTTTAAAAAAGCTGAAATCCTGGAGGTAGTGGATGATTTTATCCAGGGGCTCGGAAACACTGCTGATATAGAGCGCCCTGCTATCGGGCCTGGCGCTGTTGAAAATAATTGATTCGGCCAGTATGGTCTTGCCGGTGCCCGGCAGGCCCATGATTACATTGATGGAATTCTCCGGCAGGCCTCCCGAGAGCAATAAATCAAGATTGCCGTTTCCGGTCTTCAGCCTGGTCATTGGTGCTTCCTCCCTTCGGCATTTGGTTGACGAGCAGGTTTTTGACTATTTCTATCATTTGAGGTTGATCGATGGGCTTGAGAAGGAAAGCGTCAGCTCCCGCGCCCAGAGCCCGGTCGCGCACGTCAAGAATACTGAAGACGAGGATCGGGATATGGCTGGTCCTGTCGTTCTTTTTAATGGCCTTACAAACTTTGAGACCACTGACACCGGGAAGGATGACATCGATGATGATCAGATCGGGCTGTTTTTTTTCGGCTTCGCTGACAGCTTTCTTGCCATCAAAAACCAGCAGCACTTCATAACCGGCCTCCTCCAGGAAATACTGTTCAAGCTCGGCGGTGATCGGATCCTTTTCGGCGATCAAGATCATGATGGCATGTCTAATATCGAGAGGTTCATTCAGCTTTCCCTCTTGAGCTAGTTTCTGCGCCAGCATCATGTGGGCTTCGCGAGCTCTCAGATGGTCATCATCCATCTTGCTCTTAATCCACTTGATTCGTTCGATATCCTGGCTGCTGAAGAGGCGATGCCCGCCATCGGTTCTCAGCGGCTGAATCAGACCAAAACGTGATTCCCAGTAGCGCAGTGTGGCTGCAGATATATTGGTCATTTTACTGACCGCGTTGATGGAATATATTGGTTGACTCTCTTCCTGGAACATATCGTATTTCCTTATTTTATAATAGGTTATTTTTATAATCAGGAATCATTACGATGAGAGTTTTCTGGATTTTATTCTTTACATATTTTTAAAGTATATTCAAATTATTTTTACTTTTGGTTTCCTGCCGTTATGTAGGGATTCTTTCCACATAAATAGGGCCTTCCCCACACGGCTTATCCGGGTATTCACCTATGGGTACGGAAATGCTTAGCTGATATATTTCTCCGGAATAAGTCTTTCAGCAAGGGGAGCAGACATGATTTCTTCCGAGGAGCCAAATCCCGCGTCATCGCAAGCTTCTGGTGATAATCCCGATCAGGGAGCCAGCCACGTCAGCTACCTTGGGCAGGGCCTGCTGCAGATACTCGACGCGCTGCCGTTCTACGTTCTGTTGATCGATAAAAACCACCGCATCCTGCTTGCCAACAAGGCGACAAGGGACGTATTAGGCAGGGATGCAAGCGAGTTGGTCGGCGCTCATTGTCCCCGCGCGGTTCACGAGCTGGAACGTGGCTCCTTCCCCGGGTGTCCTCTCGAACAGGCGGTAATATCGAAAAAACCTGTCGAGCTGGAACATTACGATGAGAAAACCGGCAGATGGTTACGGACGGGCGTCTATCCGACGGACGCCTATTCAGTCGATGGCCAGGGCGTCTACTTCCACATGGTCCAGGACATCACCGAGCAAAAAAAGATAACGGAAAAGCTGGACGGGAATTTAGTGACGTCCACTTAGGATGCGCACTTGATCTTCAGCAGCAGCTACCGGAATCATCATTGCTGTCGCACGGCGGGCTTAGCTGCGATCAGCGCCGATCTCACGTTCAATAATCACGAGCGGCCTTTTTTTCACTTGTTGATACATGCGGCCAAGATACTCTCCTATGATTCCAAGGAACAGCGCGTTGAGGCTAATGGCCAGGAGCATGAGAACAGTAGTAGTTGCGAAGCCTGCGGGCCAGTCGGCTCCGAAGTAGAATTTCCCTATAAGGTAGCCGATTATCCCCAGAAAAGTCAGCATTGAGACCATCAGCCCGATGAAGGTGGCTATTCTCAACGGAACAATAGAGTGATTGAGAATTCCGTCTACGGCGAGTTTAGTCATGTCGCGCGTGCTGAACTTGCTCTTACCGTGTTGGCGGTCCGGCCGTTCGTATTCAATCCCTGCCTGCCCGAAACCCATAGCGGCAATCTCGCCGCGCAAGTAAGGCTGGTAATCATCACATTGCTTCAATGCTTCCAGTATCTTTCTATCAACCAGGCGAAAGTCACCAGCGTCGTGCGGCAGGTTGTCTTCGCTCAATTTGTCGATCAAGCGGTAAAAGAAACTGCGCATGCCACTCTTTAGGCGATTCTCCTGGCGAGAACTGCGGATGCCAAAGACGTTCTGATAGCCTTGCTCCCATTTCTCGACGAAACGCGGGATCATTTCAGGCGGGTCCTGCAAGTCACAATCGATCTGTATCGCCGCATCGCCGCGCGCATTGACCAGGCCGGTGTATACGGAGCGCTGAAAGCCGTAATTACGGGAGAAGCGCAGCACGCGGATCCGGTCGTCAGCATCTCCCAGAAACGCCAGCCTTTCAAAGGTTCCGTCGGAGCTATGGTTATCAGTAAACAGAAACTCGAACCGGTACCGTTCAATTAGCGGCTCTATTGCGTTACAAACAGCTTCATAGAAAGGGGAGACATTATCTGCTTCATTTAAAACTGGCACGGTAATCGTGATCAGTTTTTTATCTGGTTCAGACATCGCTCTTCCCGGTTATCACATATTGCGCCCCAAGGGGCAATCGGCCCAGAAACCGTTCCAATGGGCGAAACCATTTAAGCTGGCCTGGAAAAAAAACAATGTAATCCCGCCTGCTGATATGAAACCCGGCTTTCAACAGGTAGTCAACCGCTTCTGAAGGGGCAAGCAGCTCGGCATTTTTGTCAAAGGGACACCCGTCCACGACTCGCCGTGTCAACGGATTTAGAGGGTTATGTTCAAAAATCACTATCAGCCCTGCAGGCGATAGCCTCTCATGAAGGCTTGCGATCGTCATACGGCGTTCCGCGGAAGGGATATGGTGTAAAACATTAGACAGTACTATGAGGTCGTAATCTCCACCGACCCTGGAAATATCATCCGTGAATAATCCCTTCGCGGCTATTTCGTTGCTTATCTTTCCAATGCTAGCCGCAGAGATATCGTATCCGTTCAGCCTGGCTTGGGGCAGGTACCGTGCCATAGCAGCCGAGAGCATGCCAACACCACATCCGTAATCCAGGATATTGCCGCTGTAATCTCCGCTTAAACGCTTTTCCAGGTACCGGGCCTTGTACTCGGCAAAATAGCCTGAGGCATCTCCGGAGATCTTCAGGCAACGGTCTAGTTCTTGCTGATAATTATCTGAGTATCTATCAAAATCCTGCATTAGCAGGAATGGGGACTTGGCTTTTCAACGCCGAGGGCCGCCAGTATGCGTTCAATCCCATCCTGAAGGCTGATTTCCGGGCGCCAACCCGTTGTGCTCCTGAAAAGGGTATTGTCACCCACGAGCCACATAGGTTCGTCCATTCGGTATTCCCTTTCCCCAAGCAAGAGCAATTTTTCGGGTTTGTTCATTGCCCGGGCAACGGATAACGCGATATCCCTGATGCGAACCTGCTGACCGGAACAGACATTGTAGACAGCCCCTCGTGGCAAATCTGTTTTTTCGATGATCGCCAGAAATGCGGCAGTAACATCATCTATATAAAGCAGGTCCCGTACCTGTTCGCCCGCAGTCAGGTCTACTTCTGCATTATTTCTCAATCTTTCAATCAGGTATGGCAACAGGCGCTCCGGTCCTTCGCCGGCCCCGTAGACTCCGAACAGCCTCAGCGTTACCATTGGCACTCCCAGATCCGTGGCTAACGCGTTCCCGAACATGAAGCTTGCCGCCTTGGCGGCGCCATACAATGACGCTGGCCGCAACGGATCTGCTTCCCGAATGGGTGTGTCTACAACCGGCGGCGCATATTCAGAGCAACTGCCGGTATGAACAAAAATCTTTAAGGGCCATTTTGATGTCACTTGCATCAATGCCGAGAGCAGCGAAATGTTGCCCTCGATCATCAATCCCGGATCACGCTCATCCCGCTTGACGCCGTAAGAGGCAAGGTTTATTACAGCCGTTGCGGAGATACCGTCAAGAGCCTCAGCCAGAACGTTGTCGTCAAAGGAGGATACGGCTACGATATTGATTCCTTCAATGCCTTTAAGCTTGATGCTGCCCGGGCTGCCATCCCGCACCAGACACGTAACCCCGTAACCGGCACGTGCCAGACGTTGCGCCAGGGCGCCCCCGATAAAACCGCTGGCCCCAGTGAGGAGAACTTGTTCTCTGTTGTTCATGGGATCAGGCGGGCGCCATAGTCAGCCATCTGCTGCCCCGTCTTTTCCGCGGCGCGAGCAGGTTTTTCAAAGTAATTCCGGTACCAGTCGACAGTCATGCCGATTGACTCTTCCACATCGAGCACCGGTTTCCAGCCGAGTTGGTTGCGCGACTTGCTGCAGTCCAGCTTAAGCAGACGCGCCTCGTGGAGCAACTCCGGATCGTGACTGACTTCCAGGGACCCCTCTCCCCATAAGGCGATGAACTTCTCAGCCATCTCCGCGACAGTGAGATTATCACTCTCGGGAGGCCCAAAATTCCATGCGCCCGAATAATCCGCGCCGTTACTCAACATCTTTTCACCCAGCATCAGGTAACCATTCAAGGGCTCCAGTACGTGCTGCCAGGGCCTGACGGAGTCGGGATTGCGCAAAATCACCGGTTTACCCGTACTTAGAGCACGAACGATATCGGGAACCAGCCTGTCTTCGGCCCAGTCACCGCCACCAATAACGTTGCCCGACCGCGCGCTGGCTATGCTTGCGGCAGCCGGTCCGGAAAAAAAGGCTTTGGCATAAGCTTCCGTGACCAGCTCGGCGCAGGCCTTGCTGGAACTGTAGGGATCGCTTCCACCGAGCGGCTCATTTTCGCGGTACCCCCAGATCCACTCGCGATTCTGATAACACTTGTCGCTGGTGATGATGACAACAGCGCCGACAGATGGACAGTGTCTCGCCGCTTCCAGAACGTTAGCCGTGCCCAGGACATTGGTTGCATATGTCTCCAGCGGTTCACGGTAGGAACGCCGGACAAGGGACTGGGCCGCCAGATGGAAAATTATCTCGGGCCGGTTTTTCTGGAATGCTTCCGCCAGAATTTCCGGATTGCGGACATCGCCGTTTATTGAATGCATCTCCCGTTCGATGCCGGTAATTTCGAACAGGCTTGACTCGCCGGACTCCAGCGGAAGCGAGAAACCGGTAACCCGGGCGCCGAGCCGCAGCAGCCAGGATGACAGCCAGGATCCTTTGAAACCGGTATGACCGGTCACCAGAACATTTCTTCCGTTATAAATATTCATGGGTTCGGCGAGTCATTGCCAGACTTTCCACGGTGCTTCACCGTTGGCCCACAGCTCCTCAAGCAGCACCCTCTCACGCATGGTATCCATAGGCTGCCAGAATCCCTCGTGCAGAAATGCCATCAGCTGGCCGCCGTCCGCCAGCCTCTCAAGTGGTTCCCTCTCGAGTGCTATATTGTCCCCATCTATATAATCAAGCACTTCACGCTGGAACACAAAGAAACCGCCGTTTATCCAGCCTTCGCCCGTCTGTGGTTTTTCCGTGAATTTACGCACAGCTTCACCTTCAAGCACCAGGCCACCAAAGCGTGCCGGCGGCCTTACGGCGGTAACGGTAGCAAGCTTCCCGTGACGCTGATGAAACTCCAGTAGCCTCGCGATATCAATATTGGCGAGTCCATCGCCGTAAGTAACCATAAAGCGCTCGCCTACCAGCCAGCTTTTCAAACGCAGCAAGCGGCCGCCGGTTTTAGTTTCATTGCCGGTATCAATTAGACCTACCTTCCATGGAAAGTCGCAGGGATTGATCACATTCTGCGAGCCATCGCCCAGATCAACCTGCCAGTCGCTGTTGTGTAAAAAAAAGTTGTGAAAATATTCCTTGATCATTTCACCTTTGTATCCACAAGCGATTAAAAAATCATCGAAACCGGAATGGGCGTATATGTTCATGATATGCCAGAGCATCGGCTTGCCGCCGATCTCAACCATCGGTTTCGGCCGCGTGGCAGTTTCTTCCGCCAGGCGCGTACCCCGCCCGCCGGCCAGAATCACGGTTTTCATACCAAGCCTCCGTTAGCCTTTATGCACATAAAGCCTCAACAGATAGGGAGGGTAGCTGAACTGACGATCAACCTGCCAATCCAGATCAATTATGTTATACACGGGGTCTGCCGGCTTGATGCGATCGACCGAGCCATCCCCACCAAGGACCCAGATCCTTTCAGCGCCTTCGACATCGCTGATAACTCTCTCTTTTAATTCTTTTCCTGAAAGCCTCTTTCTGCCGCCATATTTCTCACCTGTATCGTATCCAGCCCAAACCACTCCGGATGGATAATAATCGATACTATTCATACTATCGATATAGCCACCAATGAATACCGGTCCATTGTTCAAATAATGATCGGCGGCCATCGAACACTCGGAAAGAGGAAAGCAAAGGAGCCTGTCACCCGTCTGCTTCTCCTGGCTTATTGTTGACATAATCCCACGCAAATCATCAAAGTGATATGTCTGCAACGACCATCCCGTGAGAGCTAATGAACCGATAATAGTAATGGCGCCGGCAATTGCTCCGATCTTTCTGGGCATGGAAGTAATCAAGATGGCTGCCAACAATATAAAGGGCGTACTCGCCCACGCGAAGTAGCGCACGCTCGTATAGTAATTCCTTAATAACTGGCTTATCACCGGCAAGGTGATGAGAATCAGGACGAGCAACGCCAATGCATAGTTTTTTCGATTCAGTATCTTGCCGCGCGAATCTGCTGAGTAAAGTAAGAGCCCAAACACCGTAAGGATGCCTGCAGCAAGGATTGAATAATAGATATAAAAAGTTCCTGGAAATGATACGTCGCCATTGTTTAGAGGCAATATTAACCCGATGAGGGATACCGGTCCGTGCTGAAAAACATTCTGAAGGACTGTGGACATTGCTGGAATATTGAAATCAACCCATCTCGTGCTCCCTCTATTGCTTAAAAACCAAAGAATGAGAATAAACACCAGGGCAAACTGGCTGATTAACCATTCCCGAAAGCGCGAATGCTTCTTGTCGTACGCGACGAAGTAGAAAAGCACCTCGCCTACAACAAGAAAAAACCCGTAAAAGTGTGCAAAGAGGACTAGCCCGCTTGCCACGACATAAGCAGTCCAGCTTATCCACCCTCCCCTGTTTACACTGCGTACTAAAAAGTAAAGCGACGCAGATGCCAGTACAATCGACAACGCCTTATCCGTCGCTTCCCGCGAATAGTAGAACAGGAATGGCGAAACGGCCGCCAGACCGGCGGCCCAAAGGCCGGTACGACGGGAAACAAATTCCTTCCCCAGCAGGTAAATGAAATAGATAGTGGCAACGCCTGATATGAGCGAGATCGTCCGCATCCAGGCATCATTCGAACTTACAGACAACCATATGGAGCTGACCAGGTTATAGAGAAACGGGTGACCGGAGGCGCTTCCTTCCGCGATCATATCCTTGAAAGGCAAGCTGCCAGCCCAAATGGTAAAGAGTTCATCAAACCACAGGCTTTCCCGGCCGATTTCTATGAAACGCAGGATCGCACCGCCAATGATTATCGAAGGCAAAAGGGCGTATGAAAAAAACCTGGCCCTGTTCATTTAAGACAAATATGTTTCAATTTTTTATACCTTTCATGACAATGAGCGTATAAGGTATGTTAAATAAATTGCTGTATATTTCAGATGTTATGTCAACAAATTGATGGTTTGCAAGTTTTAAGTATTCTTGTTCATTTCTAACAAAGTCACCCCTGTCCATCTTTAATATACTTTTTGCAATTGCAGACTGGTTTTGTGTGAAACAACCGTCCAGAGTTACTAATCTTCCTCCTTTGATTAATACTGCTTTTGCCAGCTCAAAAAGACTGATTGCCTTTTCATCTGTTAAGTGGTGTAATATTCCGAACGCGAGTACCATATCGAATGAGTCTGTTTTCAAAATCTTATCTTTCAATAAATCATTGCTGATCTCTTTACAGAAGAAATTCCCACGATTTTTAAACTGTTTTTTTGCTGTAACAACATAATCTACATTGTTATCAACCCCCGTATATTCTATGTGTTGAGGAAGGTAATCAAGAATATCTGCGGGGCCGCAGCCTATATCAAGAATTTTATCGCCAGGCTTTATTTCAAGTCTTTCTATGATAATTTTTCTGGCCTTCAATGCGCCGACTGATTTCTGAAAAGTGGTATATAAAAAAGATTTGTGAAGCAAATAATCACGCATCAGGGTTCTTCACTTTCTGAGACATCAGTGAATGGCAACGCTGAAATTGAAATAGATTGTCCGATCGGCGCAGATTCATGGATTTGGAGCCGTTGGCGCCAGCTTAGGCCGCCTGGCGGGGTTCAGGGAAATGGTTGGCGCCAGCTTAGAATAGCCAGCGCAAGGCTTACAGGCACAGGCAGAACGGCGCGGGGGGCTCTTTTCCCTTGCAGTTGCACCTGCAATTAAGGGCCCATTTCTTTTCACCCTGATCCCCTCCCACACAAACCCCAGTCGACTTAATCGTAAAGAATACTTTGATTATAGTAAAAATTTTGTTTTTGTCTATGAATCGTGACAAAAATACATATTTCGGACGCAATGGCTTTCTTCGTGTAGCATCCCATCGATCATCATCCAAATTATCAACCAAAATCAGCAACCTGGGGCCTTCCCCACACGGCTTATCCGGGTATTCACCTATGGGTACGGAAATGCTTAGCTGATATATTTCTCCGGAATAAGTCTTTCAGCAAGGGGAGCAGACATGATTTCTTCCGAGGAGCCAAATCCCGCGTCATCGCAAGCTTCTGGTGATAATCCCGATCAGGGAGCCAGCCACGTCAGCTACCTTGGGCAGGGCCTGCTGCAGATACTCGACGCGCTGCCGTTCTACGTTCTGTTGATCGATAAAAACCACCGCATCCTGCTTGCCAACAAGGCGACAAGGGACGTATTAGGCAGGGATGCAAGCGAGTTGGTCGGCGCTCATTGTCCCCGCGCGGTTCACGAGCTGGAACGTGGCTCCTTCCCCGGGTGTCCTCTCGAACAGGCGGTAATATCGAAAAAACCTGTCGAGCTGGAACATTACGATGAGAAAACCGGCAGATGGTTACGGACGGGCGTCTATCCGACGGACGCCTATTCAGTCGATGGCCAGGGCGTCTACTTCCACATGGTCCAGGACATCACCGAGCAAAAAAAGATAACGGAAAAGCTGGACGGGAATTTAGTGACGTCCACTTAGGATGCGCACTTGATATTCAGCAGCAGCTACCGGAATCATCATTGCTGTCGCAGCCACAGGTGGGCTCACTGCCTGTGAGCATCCCCGTTATGATGGCGGCGGCGCAACCCACGCCGGAATCCACGGCGATCGCGCCGGATTCGCAATTCAGCGCGCAGGCACCGCACTCCATGCACTTGTCCCGATCCGTGATCGCTGCCCTCTTGTCCTCCATGGCAAAGACCCCGTGCGGGCAGACCTCCACGCACCTGCGGCAGCCCGTGCACTTCCCGATGTCGTACTCGAGTGTCGTTACGTCTGCCAGATATTTCATAATATCCCCCAGTCGCCAAGCTTGAAAGCGACCAGCAGCAACAGGGAAACAGCCGCGGCGCCAATATAAAGCGGCACACCGATCCTCAGTTCTTTCTTCACTCCGGACATGCCGGTATAAGTAGTAGACCCGGTGAATTGAAGCGCGATGTACGAACTCACGGCCGGAAAGAACAAGAAAGTGGCCGCGCGCAGCAGTGCGTCATCCTGGCAACGCGTGATCACCGGAACGAGTGAAGCGAGAAAGACCATGACAAACCCGGTTATGAGGCCTTTGATGGAGAACGACCGGAACGGGATGAAGGGGAGCAACACCGGTGTTATAAACGCGCCGGCAACCATGGCGGCCAGGCCGAGCAGCAGAAACGGCAGCCCTTCATCCCAGGCGCTGGAAAACAGGATCCCTTCCCGCTGAAGGCCGAACAGGAGCAGTATGCCTGCCGCAAACCAGGGGTACTTTTTCAGGACGGGATTCATCTCCATCGGGGTCAGCACCAGCCGATCCATCATTTTGAAGCGGATGGTGCTCATCTCACTAGTCTTTTTATAGCCGGCGCGCATGTAGGACGGGATATCTGACGCCCGCACCGGACCGAATGACACCTTGAAGCCCGTCCGCCTCCTGACCTCGGCCGCATTCACTCCCACGGCTCCGAGCTGGGGAACCATCAGGCGGCGGTGGCGGACCACCTCATCGAGTCCCGCCTCGCCGATCCGCCTGACCAGCTCGTCGGTTCCGAAGGTGCCTTTGCCCGCCGCGCACCAGACGTTTATGCCTTTCGTGTCCAGCACCAGTATCCAGAGACTCAGGCCCTTCAACTCCTGCCGGAGGGCATCGAAGCTGAGCTTGTAATTGGCGCTTATGAGGACGTCGGCGTTCTCGTCGGGTTCTCCTAAAGCGTAAAGGCCGGGAGCAACGAGGTATTTGTCACGGAAGGCGCCCGTTCTGCACTTGAAGTGCTCCCAGCGCTCGGATCTGCTGATTTCAGCCGAAGTCTTCATCAATTGCATGATGCCCGCTTCCTGGGCAAGTACTTGCGAAGAGCTTTCTGATCGGACAGAACTTGAGGAAGGCCGGCAAGATCCTTGCGCAACAAATCGAAAACATCCTGCTGCAGGGAGGTGTTGCCGCCGGCCAGGCGATAGTGCATCCAGACGCCCTGACGGCTGTCGCTCACCAGGCCGGAATTGCGCAAATACGCCAGGTGCCGGGAAACCGTCGATTGAGGCAGGCCCAGGATCGCCACCAGGTCGCAGACGCAGAGCTCCCCCTCCAGGAGCAGACCCATGATCCTGAGGCGGGTGTCATCTGAAAGGGCCTTGAAAAGTTGAGCGGTCTTTTTCATGCCAACAATATATCCGCATATGCGGATATATTCAAGGCCGAGCAGCGGAGAACACGGACCCAGGTTTGCCAAACTCATATTATGGCAGCATCATCATCACGATACCCGCGGTCATTATTACAGACCACCTGCAGGTCTTCGATTTAAAAAACGGGGCCATTCCCTGAGAACCAGTCCAGGCTAGCCGGAGATTTCAACATAAACAGGCGAGTCTGTCAAAGAAAGGTTTTCCGCCTGGGCCTCACTCTCCTGACCATAGATGTCCGTCACCCTGACCTTCCCCTTGATCTCTCCCGGCAGGGGCAGGCTGCCCCAGAGAACGTAAACGCTGCGGCCGCCGATCGAGAATCTGAATTGGCCTTCCCCCAGCTTCTGGACCGAGTCGAAATAATCGATCTTGTCCACGAGGGTCTTGTAGGCATAGAAAGGCTTTTGTCTCTGGCACGCGGCAGGATCGAAGGGATCGTTGCGGCTGGCGCCCGGTTTTACCTGGCAACTGACCAGTAAGGATGTCTCCTCGGTGGGAGTCGCATTATCCAGACCGATATAAAAGAGCTTGCTCGCCCCCCTGCCGAATGCTTCCACAAAAGAATGGACCAGCACTTCAGACCATTCGTCCTGGGTGAGATTCGAAAGGCTGCTGGCGAGTGTCACCGCGTCTCCGTAATCGGCGGCGGGCGCGGTATTCACGGTTTCCGGAACCTCTTCCTCCTCACCACCCGCGGGTGCGGGCTGGCCTGGGGCCTGGCCGGGCAGCGGGAAGCGTTTGGACCTGGCGTACTGTATCTCCGTGACCCAGACGGGCTGATCCAAAGCCAGCTGATTCATCAACGCATTCAATGATGGCAGCTGGAGGTCGGTTCCCAGGGTGATGGAATGAATGGTCAGGATATCGACATCCCCGGCGCCGGGCCCACCGAGGACCGTTTCCCAGAACGGTCTTTCAAGGGGAAAAAGTGAGGCGATGCCACCGTTTAGTATCTTTGCCTGGGGATCGGTCGCCTTGATGACGTCGTGGGTAGTCTGCAGGACCTCCAGGTAGTCCGACGTCTGAGGGTCGCCTTTGAAGAAAGTACCGCTGCCTCCCATCTCCGGCTCGTTTATCACTTCCCAGTATTTGATGGGATATTTGAGACCCGGCATACTGGCGGTACTGTTGCCGTCATAGCGCTCGACCAGCGCCTTGACGAAACGCTTGTAGGCTTCCGTGTCACATGGCTTGGCGCGGTAATCGCCGAGAATGGAAAAGAGCCGCCTCATGTCCGGCAGCTTTCCGTGACACTGCTGCTCGTCCCAGTTGGCGTAGGGCCAGATGGTCGCCACCAGCAAAACGCCATTATTCTGTGCGTCGGTGACGTACTTGTCGACCGTGCTCCAGTCATAGGTTCCCGGATCTTTCTCAATTTCCCCC
Source organism: Actinomycetota bacterium (assembly GCA_023382335.1). Classification (GTDB taxonomy): domain Bacteria; phylum Actinomycetota; class Thermoleophilia; order BMS3ABIN01; family BMS3ABIN01; genus JACRMB01. Next base: position 70,395 of record JAMCPM010000015.1, on the reverse strand, counting down.
CAGATGAAAGGCCCCGGATGCGGCCGCTCCCAGTGAACGCCCAGCTCCTCGACGAAGGGATACGACCTCCTGGCGCTGAAGAAACCGAAGTGGCTCTGCTCGAATCTTTGATAATCGGCGCTTTTGGAGAGATCGGCGCCGGCGAAGCTGCAGCCGGCCAGAAGCAGCAAGGCCGCGGACAAGATGGAAGCCACGGCAACCGCGGTCTTTTCCGGGAGGTTCATTATTAGATATTACCATTTGGATTCTCTTATTACCGGCATTGCCAAAGCTTTCCCGGCTTGCCTTGCGCCGCATTTCAGACAGGACTATAATCTCAAAATACATATAGGTTGTAGCCGAGATCCGCAAGTTGGCGGATGCGGGGGAACCGAGTTTCAGGGGCGAACCCAGTGGCAGTCTTCATTGTTAAAGCCGCCACTGGCAGGGTACTTTCAGGCCCGAGCCCGACAGCTAACCTCGTAGGCATAATTGAAAGGGCAATCCACAGAGGCCGTAATCGACCGCTGCTTGCTGGCGGTTTTTTATTGCTCTGATTGCCATGACCTGGGAACAATAATGTCAATCAAGAGTTTTCTGATCGGTCAACCGATCGAATCAGTGCGCGAGAAGCACGAGCGCCTGTCGAAGGTCACCGGGCTGGCGATTTTCGCTTCGGATAACCTCTCCTCGGCCGCATACGCCACCGAGGAGATCATGCTTGCGCTCGCCATCGCCGGTCCTGCACTGCTTCACCTTTCACTGGAGATCTCGCTGGCGATCTCCGGCCTGCTGGCAATAATCGCGATCTCCTATTTCCAGACGATCCACGCATATCCGTCCGGCGGCGGCTCCTATATCGTTGCCAAGGATAATCTGGGAGTAAAAACCGGGCTTGTCGCCGGTGCGGCGCTGCTGATCGATTACGTGCTTACGGTAGCCGTTAGTGTGACCGCCGGTGTGGCCGCCATAACCTCGGCGGTTCCGTCGCTGTTTGAATTCCGCATCGAGATCTGTCTGCTGGCCATCGTCATTCTCATGCTTGGCAACCTGCGCGGCGTACGTGAAGCGGGCAAGATCTTTTCCGCCCCCACGTACCTGTTCGTTGCCAGTATTCTCGCCCTGATCGTCGTCGGCATCATCAGAAGCGCCATGGGCGCGCCTCCGGCGCCTTCCTCCGCCCAGTCGCTTGAGTCCACTGGCAGCTACATCGCACTGTTCGTCGTCTTGCGGGCATTCGCTTCCGGCTGCGCGGCGGTCACCGGCATCGAGGCCGTCTCCAACGGGGTCAAGGCATTCCAGCCGCCAGAGGCCAGAAACGCAAGTCAGACCTTGCTGGTAATGGCGGCGCTGCTCGGCATCATGTTCGTGGGCATTTCTTATCTGGCCGAGCTATACCATGTCCTGCCCGTCGACAATCAGACGATGCTTTCGCAACTGGCGGAGGCTGTCTTCTCCCGCGGGCTTATCTATTACCTGATCCAGGCAGTCACGGCCCTCATCCTTGTCCTGGCGGCAAACACATCGTTCCAGGACTTTCCGCGCCTTTCTTCGGTGATGGCGTCCGACGGCTTCATGCCCAGGCAACTGAGCAGCCGCGGCGACCGTCTCGTGTTTTCCAATGGAATCGTCCTGCTTGGGGTGTTCGCGGCGATCCTGATCATAATCTTCCGGGGGGAGACACATTCGTTGATACCGCTGTATGCCGTGGGAGTATTCCTGGCGATCACACTGTCACAAACCGGCATGGTGCTCCACTGGCTGCGTGAGCGCGGCAGGCTGTGGCGGGCAAAGATGTCGATCAATGGTTTCGGGGCGGTGACAACGGCTGTGGTCGTCGTTGTTATCACGGGCACCAAGTTCATTTATGGCGCCTGGATCGTTATCATCGCCATCCCGGTGATCGTGGGGCTGGCGCTCAAAGTGAAGAGGCATTATCGCTCGGTGGCGAAGCAACTATCGCTTGAGTCCGTCGAAGAGGAGCCGGAGTTCGATCATCACACCGTTATCGTGCCGGTATCGGGCCTGCAGCGGGCGGTGCTCGGCGCCCTTCGCTATGCCAGGGTTCTGTCAGACGACGTAGTGGCGGTATATGTTTGTTTCGACCCGGTTGAGACTCAGAAGCTCAAGGCCAAATGGGAGAAGTTCGGCATCGAGGTGCCCCTGGTGGTGCTGGAATCTGAGTACCGGTCGGTGATAGAACCTCTCATGGACTACATCAGCGGCGTGCGGGAAGTCCACAAGAATGGCGTCATCACCGTCATCCTGCCGGAGTTCGTGCCGTCAAAATGGTGGCATCACATCTTGCACAACCAGACAGCCTTGCTGATCAAGGGCATCCTGCTTTTCAAACATGGCGTTGTGTCAACCAGCGTGCCGATGCACCTGGCTGAATAGCTCGACGCTCAGGCGGCTATCGTCTTCTTTCTCGCGAGCGACGCGAAGCCCCGCCCGGATGACCGCCGGCCGGAATGAGCCGAAGACGACGATGAGGCCGGCGATGCCGACCAGTGTATTCATGGCGGTCAACCCCACCTGCATGCCAATGGAAAAAGACAGGACAACCGATGCGGCCGCGGTATGCTGCAGGACGTAGACCACCAGCACCTGCTGGGCGCCGGCGCCGCCCGGTGTGGGCACCAGGCTGGAAACGCTGGTCGCGATAACAACCAGGCCCGCCAGCATGAACGTGGCAGGCAGGCCAAATGCCGCCAGAAGTGCGAAGGCGACACCGGTCCGGCACACCCATGCACCCAGTTGCGCCGGAACCACCCGCCGCATGTATGTTCCCGGATGTGCAAGGATTGCCCCTCCCTCCCTGATACGCGCGCGCAGGCGCGGCGATGCCGCCAGCACTGCAACGCCGGCAGCAACGATCGATAGCGCAACCAGACCTGTTGTAAGAGAGAGTTGAGGCAGCGCCGGCATCACGCCAAAAGCCCAGGCCGCGACGGTAAGCGCCACGCCCACGACCAGATCGAACGCCAGGATCACGGAGCTGGAAGCTGCTACGGCGGGAAGGGAACTGCCCGACAACCGCATACGCAGCAATGCGACTTTGAGCACCTCGCCGGCGCGAGCCGGGGTATAGTCGTTGAGGGCCACCCCGGCCGCGTACGAAGCAACGACATCTTTCAGGCTGATCCGTGTGTGGGGATAAGCCTGCCTTAGCACCGCCCTCCATGCCGACGAGCGAAAGACAAGAATTGCTACCTGGAAAATTACGGCCACCGCAAGCCAGCGTGCGTCCAGCGCCAGCAAACGGTCGAGTGTGGAATTGAGAGGATGAAGAAGTGACTGCATGGCCATCCTTTTGAGTTTAGCAAAGGGGCCGGCGGTGTGACAGTGCAAAATCGTCAGATCGGTGCGAAATCCCGTGCAAACGGGTAATGGTACAGATATGAGCGCACATCATGACATGAAAGTCGGCATCCTCGTTCCCTATTCATGGTCCTACCGCGGCGGCGTGATCGACCATGCCGACCAGCAGGCACGGGCACTGCAGAGGCTCGGGATCGAGACGCGGACTATCGTCGGCCTCGACCCTCCCGGCCCGATGACCCGGATGCTGCACATGCGCCTTGGCAGGGACGGGCGCCCTCCGGCCGATATCATCCCGCTCGGCCACACCGTCGTCATCCCCAGCAACGGCTCGCTGGCCAATGTGATTGTCAATCCTGCGGCCCACTTCCGTTTGCGCCGCATCCTCGCCAAGGAAGACTTCGACCTTCTACATCTGCACGAACCGTGCATGCCGGTTCCTTGCATGTCCGCCATTTTGGCGGCGAAGGCGCCCCTGGTGGGCACCTTCCATGCTTCGGGAAGTCTGCCATTACTGAAAGTCTGCAAGCCTTTATACGGTTCACTGATCGACAGGCTCGACGCGCGAATAGCCGTTTCTCCCGTTGCCCGGGAAACGGCCCAGCGGTTCTTCCCCGGAGATTACGAGATCATTCCCAACGGAACGCCTCTGCCTCCGGGGGTTTACGCCGGGAGACGATTGAACCGTATCGTTTTTGTCGGCCGCTACGACCATCGCAAGGGTCTGCAGGTGCTTCTTCGAGCCTGGCCGCGAATAAGCGAAGCCACCGGAGCACGGTTGAGGGTGATCGGGGCCGATCCGGTTGCCGTCGGGAAACTGCAAAAGCGGCTCAGCCTTCCTCAAGGGAGAGTCGATTTGCTCGGGTCGGTCAGTAACCAGGTTTTGACGCAGGAGCTGCTGAGTGCCAAAGTGCTGGTGGCCCCTTCCCTTGGCAACGAAAGCTTCGGCATGGTCCTGACACGGGCTTTTGGCTGCGCAACCCCGGTGATCGCTTCCGACATACCCGGTTACCGCGCCATCGTGAAGCCTGAAGCCGGAATGCTTGTCGCCTCGGGCGACGCCGACAGGCTTGCCGACGCTGTGATCGACTTTCTCGCGGATGAACCGCGCCGCGCCGCCTGCGGCGCCAATGCCCGCGAGCTGGCGCAGAGATATTATTCGTGGGAGCAGATCGCCAGGCGCCTGGCTATGCTTTATGACCGGCTACTTCAACCTTCACAGCAACAGCAAGAACTTCAGAATGAATCCGCCGCATCTGCCGCATAGGTGGAGCGTACGAGTCATCCTGGTACTGATCGCGGCGATCGGCGTCGGCCTGCTCCTGTGGTTCCGCGGCCCGAACTGGTCGGAGGTCGGTCAGGCTTTTGCCGATGTGAGCTGGCAGTGGGTGCTCGCCGCAATCGTCCTCAACGTCCTTTCCGTTCTTATCAGAGCGCTAAGCTGGTGGTCGATCCTCGGCCAGGCACTGGCCGGAATCCGTATCCGCTATAGCACTGCGCTGTCAGCCTTCTCCGTCGGGCTGATGGCAAATGCCCTGCTGCCCGGCTGGGTTGGCGAGTTTGCGCGAGTCGCGGTGCTGCATCGAAAACTCGAGAATCGCCGTGGACTTTGGCCTACTCTTTTCGGAACGGTGATCGCACACAGGCTGCTGGACCTTGTCCCCGCGATCTCGCTCGCCATCTGGGTAATCCTCGCCGCGGAACTTCCCGTCTGGGCATATTCCAGCATCCTGACGGCTATAGGGATCGGCGTTGCGATCTTTCTGACAGGCCTGACCATCGCCTTTCTGGGCTATCGTAGCTACAGCTTCGACAAGCTCGGACCGCTCCGCCGGGCGATAGGCTTCCTCGAGCGGGGCCTGGCGGCGCTACGCTCGCCGCGGGCCAGCGCCCTGGCGGCGGTCTTTCAGATCCTCGGCTGGTTGTGCCAGCTGCTCGCGGTCTGGTCGGCGATGTTCGCTTTCAATATCGATTTGCCGATTTCGGCCGCGGCGCAGGTCCTGATCCTGATGAATATCGTCACGATACTTCCGCTCTGGACCGGCAACGTCGGCCTTACCCAGGCGGCGATCGCCCTTTCCCTTATAAACTACGGCGTCAGCTATTCGCTTGGCTTCGCCTACGGGATTGGGGTGGCTGTGATCGAAACGTCGGTCGGCATTGCCTATGGGCTCGGCTTCTTCGCCGAAGAGGGCATCAGCTTCGCGTCGCTGCGCAAAGCAACCGACGAGGCCGCCAGGGACATCGCCGCAAACGATCACAATCATCAAGTGATTTAATCCGGCTCACGGCTGTTCCCGCAAATATTACGGAGCCGCCGGTCTGAAAAATGGAGGCCAGGGCAAGAATAGCGCCTATCCTGGCAAGCAAGCTCGCTACCGCTTTCTTTCTCTTCACCGGCCTCTTCTTCTTTATTGCTCTCTTCCGAACTCGACAGAAAACTCTAATGGTCAGTTACCACGGGCAGAATCCGCCGGCTAAGATATGGGAGTGCGACGGGTATTAAGGCGGAAAGTTCAGGCGCAGCGGGAAATTGTGAGAAAACGCGGTTGCTTCAGGCGCGGCGGATGCCGACTAGGGATAGGTATAGGTGCCGCCGCAGCCGTCCTGGGCCGAGGCCAGGTTGTAGGCCTTGAAGCTGGTGAGTCCATCGGGAACGGAATATTTCAGTGTCAGCGGTTGAGAGCCGCCGGCGACGATATCTCCCAGGGACATCGGCATCGGTGAGGAGCTGTCGAGCACGACTCCATTATTGGCCGAGGAACCGGTGATGCTCACCGCATATGCCGTCGCCGTGCTGCTATTTGTCAAACTATAATCAACGCTCAGCGTGCGCCAGGTGTAATCGGAGTAACTGGCCCAGTAGGTGCCCGTATTGCGCAGTGAAAGGTTGGGCTTGCCGCCGGTGCACATGGGAGTGCGCAGTATCGAGGCGCTATCACCACTGGTGTAGGCCACATACCCGGTGAGCGAATTGATCGAAGGCACGATTGAGATCGAGAACATGCGGGAGCCGGAACCCAGGCTCTCGAGCGTCCAGGTAGCGCCGCCGTTGACAGTCTTGAAAACGCGGCCCTCGCCGCCGGCGACGTAGCCGGTGTTGGCGTCAATGAAAGCCGTCGCGGCCATTACATGTGTAGTGCTCAGGGCTGTGTTATTCCATGTGAGCCCGCCATCGGTGGTCTTGTATACCTTACCGTCGCCGTAATTGGTGCCTGAGGGCGGCCCATATGCGGCAAAGAAGCCGGTGAGGTCGTTGACCATGTCGATCGATTGCATACCGTTGAGCTCGGTCTTTTCCGTGACAGTCCAGACGCCGCCGCTGTATCTGGCGACAACGCCCTTGCGGGTGATCGTGTTCTGGCCGACAGCCCAGGCGTTGGCCGCTGAGGTAGAGTCGACGCTGTAGAGCTGGATATTGGCGCCCAGGCCGGCTGCGTCAAAAACCCAGTTCTGGCCGTCAACGGTCTTCAGGGCTACTCCCGTAGTGGCGCCCGTGCCGGGGAAGCCGACTGCCCAGCCATGGGTAGGATCGACCATGTGCAATCCCCATATCTGCGAGACTCCCGCAGGCATGGTCATTGGCGCCCAGGTCCCAGCTGAATATTTGTAGATGACGCCGCTGGCGCCATAATAGCCGGCGGTGAAACCGGTGCTGGCGTCAAGGAACTGTACCGCCTGCAGCGTCGTTCCGGTGGCGATGCCCGCCCTGTCGCTGGTCCAGGTGGCGCCGGAGTCGGTTGTTTTCAAAACCGTGCCGTCGCGGCCGGTCACCCAGCCAGTGGAGTCATTGACGAAGCTGGAACTCATGAAGCTCTTGGAGTTTCCACCGGCCTTGAGAGTCCAGGTGGCGCCGGAGTCGATGGATTTGACGACAGCGCCGGCGTCGCCGCTGGCATACGCTGAGCCCCCGGCGTAAACGACGTCAAACAGCAGGCTGGTAGTTCCGGAAACGGATGCGGTCATGCCCGACGCCACGGTGGCGATAGGGTCTGTCCAGTTGGTTGCCGATGTCCTCTTGAGGATGGTGCCGCTGGTTCCGGTGACTACAAGATCGTTGCCGGAGACCGTCAGCCCGTAGAGTTGGGCGGAAAGGCCGCTGCTGGCGGTCCAGGTCAGGCCGTCGGTCGTCCTCAGCAGCTGGCTACCCGAGATGGCAAAGGCGTGGGTAGCGTCAGCCGTGTAAACGGCCCGGATCTCATTGAGCGCCACCGGCGAAACCATCTTCACCGGCCAGGTGTGGCCGGAGTCGGTTGTCTGATAGATAGCTCCGAAGGAACCCACGGCATAGCCGTTGGTTCCGGTCATGGATACCGAATCGATGGTGACCGTCGGATCGATACCGCTGGCCACGTTCCAGGTCGTGCCGCCGTCAGCGGAATAAAATCCGTAGCCGGCGCCAACCGCCACGACGTTAGAGGCGTCGATGAACTGCACGCTGGCCAGCAGCACGGTCGCACATGAACCTCCCGGCAAAGCGCTGCAGCCGGTGGAGGGTAATGTCCGCGCGGCCCAGGTCGATCCGCCGTCTGCCGTCTTCCATATGGTTCCATATTCGCCGACTGCTACGCCGTGGGTAGAGTCGATAAAAGAAATACTGGTCAGGTTGCAGCCGCTGGTGACGATGCCAAGACAGTTTGTCGAGGGCACCGATGTGCTCCAGGTGGCTCCGCCATCAGTCGTCTTCAGGATTGTTCCCGCTACCCCGGCTGCCCAGCCGGTATTGGCGTCGATGAAGGATACTGCCTTGAGGGGATTCCCCTGCGGGGAAGGATTCAGCCAGAGCCAGCTGCCGTCGCCTGTGGCTGTGCCTACGGTCATGGCGGGCGCCGCCATTACCATCAGTGACAACATGGCCGCGCTGACAAATGCCGCAACCGTTATCCGGTTAAAACACCTGCGGGGAAATGCGTGTCTTATGAAGACTCGGACTGTTTTGCGACCCACGTCAAACACCCTAGTTCGTGAAAATGTGGAGTGTCAATATTGACATAATATTGCAAATTAATCAATCTTGGTCTTATATGCCCCCTGCTCAGACCCGCCCCGTAATCACCCGGGTATGGCGCAGCTGGCCGTGAGTGCTGCGGATATCCCGGTAACCGGCATCGCGCAGCAGCGGACGGATCGTCCTGAACTCGCTGGGCACGATCTCGATCAGCAGCCAGCCTCCCGGCCGGATCCAGTCGCGGCCCTCGGCGACGACCCGCCTCACCAGTCCCAGACCGTCATGGGAGCCATCAGAGAGAGTATGGCCGGGCTCGAATTTCTTGATCTCGTCGGGCAGGTCGGCCACTTCCTTGCGGGGCACATACGGCGGGTGGATGGTGACGACATCGGCCTTGCCGCGAAGTCCGGGCGAAAGGGCCGAGAACAGGTCGCTACGCTTGAAACGGACGTTTCGCAGGCCGAGGCTGGCGGCGTTGGCGGTTGCCTGGTTGAGCGCTTTTTGCGATATGTCCAGCCCCCAGACCTGGGCGGCGGGCACCGCCTGGGCCGATGAAAGCGCCACCGGGCCGATGCCCGTGGCAAGATCGACATGCACCGGCCGCTTACGGCCGTGCAGGCGCCTGATAGCCTGATGCGCCAGAAATTCGCTGGTATAACGCGGAATGAACATGCCGGGTTTGATGCCGAGCTGGAGATCCCGGAACTCCACCTCGCCGACGATATAAGCGATCGGCTCACCGGTAGCCCTGCGCGCGATAAAACGGTCGAAGCGCCGTTTGACGCCGGCGGGAATCTCGTCTTCGTATTCGGGCTCTTCCCCTCCCAGCGCGTGAACCAGCAGCTCCCAGGCCTGGTCTTCCTCTTCCCCCTTAAAACCAAAACGCTCGTTGGACGACTTCAGCGTCTTCTTCGCCTGCGCCAGCAGCTCTTCGGCATCCATGGTTTCTCCGGTTTCCTTTCCTCAACTTTCAGGTCCGGCCGCAACAGAGCACGGCCAGGATACATTATAACCCACGATTGCGAAAACCTGATTCACGGAATGCGGCGGCGGGTATAGTCGCATTCATGAGCGGACTCGAGGATTTCTTCAAATACATCATGGGAGAAGACAGCCGCGCACGAGCCGGCCGGCGGACCCTGGATCTATCAGGAAAGGAGAAGCTGCGGGAATTCTACGGCATGCTCTTTGCCAACGAGAGGCCCCGGATCGTTAGTGCAGCACCGTTCCCGTGACCTCGTTGAAGAAGGTGTTATAAAGGACGCGCTGTGAAGCCATGACCGGCGCCGCCGACGTCTTTTCGGAGTCCGTCCAGGCCTTGACCGATATGGGCCCGCCCATCTTCCCCGGAAACTTGGGAGTCACGCTCTGGCCGGGCTGGATGATCCCCCTGGCGCCCGCAGCCGTGTTGACGTCGACGCCGGGAATGCTTATCTCGTAATAGACCGGGAAGTCATTGAGGTTGGCCACCAGCACCCAGTTGGTCATGCCGCCCGAGAGCTGGTCGTACCAGGTCCAGCGATAGTCGGAGGACAGATCGGCGGCGCTGTACCCCGGGACTTCCTCGAACGACGGCCCCCAGAGCACGCGCTGCGAGGCCATCACCGGACGGCGGTCGGCCGGGTTGTCCCAGCTGCCGCCCTGGACCCAGGACTTGATCTCGACCGGCCCGCCGATCTTGCCGGGGAACATCGGCGTCACGTTCTGGCCCGGGGCGACATCCCATGAGCCGCTCACCGGTTGACCATCTATCATGTTTGTGAATGACACGCGGACGGTGACCGCTTCTGTCGCCGACGGGTTTGCTGCCAGCACCCAGTTTCTGACTCCGTAGCTCGCCTGGTCGTACCAGGTCCAGAGATAATGATCGGTGAGTCTCTCGGCGGCGATTCCCGGCACCTCGTTGAAGGCGGCGTCATTGTTGATCAGCACGCGTTGCGAGGCCATCACCTTCCTGCGGTCGGGCAGGTTGTCCCAGCTGCCTCCCTTGACCCAGGCCCTGACTTCCACGGGCCCGCCCATCCTTCCCGGAAACGTAGGCGTGGCGTTCTGGCCGGGAGCCACGTCGAAGGCGGCGACCACCATCTGTCCGTCCGTCTGGTTTGTGAACGCAACCGAAGCCGTGACGGTTTCGCCGGCTGAAGGGTTGGCCACCAGCACCCAGTCCTTGAAGCCAGGGCTTTTCTGGTCGTACCAGGGCCAGTAGTAATGGCTGGAGAGATCGCCCTCCTCGATGCCGGGGACCTCCTCCATCGAGCTGGCGCCCCAGATGACGCGCTGGCTCACGAGGCCGCTGTCGCCGGTAAGCGACGTTGCGACCACCGGCCCGCCGATAAGGCCGGGGAACATCGGCGTCGCCACCTGCCCCGGAGCCAGGCTGGATCCGCCGCCGAACATGGAAAGATTCGGGGCCTTGCCCCGTATGTTGACATCGAAGCCGAGACTGCCGCTTTCCCTGGGATTGGCCATCAACACCCAGTTCTTGCTGCCCATATTGTCGTACCAGGTCCAGTAGTAATGCAGCCCCGCCGGCGGTTGGGTCGAGGGCATGTCATCCCAAAAATATCTATGCGTGTCGATCCACCAGGAGGGCGCCCAGTAGGTCATGCCGGCGTCGTCGATGGTCAGTCCGGAGAATCCGTAGCCGGTGTAACCGTGGCCGATCATCGGCTGTGTCTTGATCTCGAAGTGAAGGTGCGGCGCCGTGGTTCCGGTCGTGCCCACCGTGGCGATCTGCTGCCGGCGGCCGACAGCCTGTCCCGGCGCCACGAAGATGTCCCTGACGTGCGCGTACTGCGTGTAGATGCTCTCGCCGTGGACGATATGCCTGATTATGATGACGTTGCCCCAGGCGCCCGGCCCGACACCGGTCCAGACGACGACGCCTTCGGAAGCGGAATAGACCGGGCCGCCTTCGGCGCCGCTGTCGAAGTCCTCACCGGTGTGCCCCCAGAGATCGAGATAGTCGCAGCCGAAACAGTTGTTCATGTCATAGCCCGCATGATACGAGGGGTCGCCAACCGGATAATCAAATCCGGATGAGAGGGGCACGCCGTCGGCCGGGATCGCCTGTGACTGCCGCAGGATCGCCGCGTCCAGACCTGCAGTTGCGGGCTGGGAAGCTCCCTCCGGGTTGGATAGCGATTTGACTGACGACGCGGGCTGGGCGGCTGCGGGAGCCGGCGCCGATGGCGTGGCGGCGCTCTGGGCGGCCGCAAGCTGAATTGAGAACAGCGGCACGAAGGCCGGCAGGCCTGTGAAGAGCAGCATCTTCACGCAGGCCAGACGAAAGCCCGGGCCGCGAAACTTTCCGGTTTTGCTTTTTACCGGCGTCATGAAGGCCATACTATTTTCGTTTCCCCCGGATATCAAATCTCGCTCCCGGCAAATGCCGGTCCCGTTTTTATTTCCTGTCGGGAATCAGCAAATAGTACGTCCAAATTGCGGCAAATCAGGACTAAAATTATCTTGTTTGCTGGGAGTTTAATCTTCGCTGCTCGTGGAATAATCCCATGCAAGGTGAGCCCATTCGTTTCTGAACTCTTGTTATATGGCGCTGGTGCGGGCTGCGCGGGTACCAGGACTGACTTCCTTGGGCTTCACCGGTTTTCTGGGGTCTTTCAATTCGGCTTGAGTTTGGAGGAATCATGGACCGTCGGTTTATTCTCGCATGCATGGCAGTGGCGCTGGTTATATTTGTTGCTATTTTGCAGGGGGGTGGTATAGGGCTCGGGGCCCAGGCCAGCCAAACGGCCCCTCAGCTGGCGGCCGGAATGACAGCATCCGGCACAGGCGGGTCGTCCACGGGGATCGACTCGATGAGCGGAATGACGCAAGCGGCTGCGGGCACGACCGCCGACATGCCTAAAATGAGGAGCACGACGGCCGCCGACAGGCAGGCCGCGGCTGACCGGGCCAAGGTCGCGGGTGTACAGACTCCCCAGACGGCCGCCATGGACCCTCTGGGGACGCCCGATTATTTCGGCGCTATTCCGAATTACGCCAACAGCCCGTTGCCCACGCAAAATGGCGAGGGACCCGACTTCAACTGGCCCTGGTACGATTCCCAGAACATGCGTAACTGGGTTCTTATAGCCAATACTTCCGGCGCAAACTACACTTCTTTCAACTTGTCAATCGCGGGGCAGGATCAGCCTCTCGGGAATCCGTTCGGGTTTGGTACGGGCGTTATCCCGGGAGGAAAGACGCTGCCATATATGTCTCCAGGCCTTATCGGCGGCCCGGTCAAGGCGACGCCCAGCACCTGGGGCGACAACGTCGTCAGCCAGAGGTCGCTGCTGGGAAGCTCCTTTGAGGAGGTGCCCGGCACGGAATCCAGCAAGCTCTCCGATCATTTCTACTGGACCTGGATCGACGGCAGCACGCCGGGATACCGCAACTGGGTCCTGGTGAACAATCCTTCCGCCACGGAGACGGTCCACGCGATCATCTCCTACACACCCATGGGAAGCACGACGCCCGAGACGCTGGCTGAAAGCGACATAGCGGCCGGCCAGAACTGGAACCCGGAATTCCCGGGAAAGATCGGCGGCCCGGTCGAGGTCAAGGTAGCAGTGCAGGGCGGCGACTGGAATAACACCGCCGACCGCAGGCCCGCGATGGCCTCACAGCGCGTGACGACGAACTTCGGGACCACTTTCAACGAAGTGCCCGGCATTCCCGCCGGCGATCTTTCCGGTGATTACTTCTGGACCTGGTATGACATGCAGAGCCCGGGCTTCCGTGACTGGATTCTGATCGCCAACCCGGATCAATCGAATGCGGTCAATTACGAGATCAAGATAGGCGGCACACTGGTGGACGCCGGCAGCATCCCCGCCAATACCATCATCACGCCTACCTTCCCGGGCCGGATGAACGGGCCGGTCGAGGTGACGGCCACCGGAAACGTCATCGCTTCCCAGCGCTCGATCATCGGGCCTTCCTTCGAGGAGGTTCCCGGGAAGCCGCAGTCCCAGCTGAGCATGTCCTACGCCTGGACCTGGTACGACATGAAGAACCCCGGCACGGCGAACTGGGTGCTGATCTCCAATCCCGACCCGGTCAACGCGGTTGGTTATTCCATCAAGATCGGCGGCGTCGATCAGGCATGCCCAAGCGGAGGCTGCGTCATCCCGCCGAACAGCCGCGTGATACCGACCTTCCCGGGGGAGATCAACGGGCCGGTCGAGGTTTCAGCCTCAGGCAAGGTCATGGCCTCGCAGCGCGTCGTCTGGAACGGCTACTTCAACGAGGTCCTCGGCACCGGCCGCGTATTGCAGGGGACCGGCATCAGGAAATTCGTCGACTCGCTGCCGGGACTGTCGGCTGCGACAGCCAACGATCTGGGGCAATATACGCCTACGGCGGTTCCGGACACGACCACCTATCCCGGCCCGACGCCACCTGCGTCCGACTATTACGAGATCGCCGAAGTGCAGTATACGCAGAAACTGCACGCAGATTTGCCGGCGACGACCCTGCGCGGCTACGTCCAGATCGAGACGCCAGCCAACGCGGGAGTCAGCCACCATATCGCACTGACATATCCCGACGGCAGCCCGATCCTTCAAGGCGGTAATCAGGTCTACGCAGTTGACAAGCCCAGCTACATGGGGCCTGCAATTGTGGCCCAGCAGGACAAACCGGTGCGCGTCAAATTCTACAACTTCCTGCCCACAGGTACTGGCGGCGACCTGTTTCTGCCGGTTGATTCAACGATCATGGGCGCCGGCGAAGGCGATAAGCATGCCGATGGCAGCGCCTGCGATCAGTCGGTGGAGAACTGCGCCAGCTATACGGAAAACCGGGCCAACATCCATTTGCATGGCGGCGATACGGTCTGGATCAGTGACGGCACGCCCAATCAGTGGATCACCCCGGCCGGAGAGACGACGCCATATCCTGAAGGCGTCCAGGTCGTCAACGTTCCTGACATGCCGGCGCCAACTCCCGGAGATGGCACCAGAACCTTCTTCTATTCCAACGAACATAGCGCCAGACTCATGTTCTATCACGACCATGATTATGGCATCACACGTCTGAACGTCTACTCGGGGGCAGCGGCGCCTTATGTCGTAAACGACGCCGTGGAACAGTCCCTGGTCAGCAACGGGATCATCCCCTCGGATCAGGTTCCTTTGGTAATCCAGGACAAGACGTTCGTGCCAGACACGGCCCAGCTAGAGCAGGAGGACCCGACCTGGGATATCAGTAAATGGGGAGGAAAAGGCAACCTCTGGTTCCCGCATGTATACATGCCCAACCAGAACCCCTTCGACTCGTCGGGAGCAAACGCCATGGGAAGATGGGATTACGGACCCTGGTTCTGGCCGCCTTTCACAGGACTGATCAACGGCCCGGTAGCCAATCCATTATACGGTCAGTCCGGAGAGCCGCCGCAGAACCCGGGCACTCCCAATCCATCGGCGGTTCCTGAGGCATTCATGGATACGCCGCTGGTGAACGGCACTGCTTATCCCTACATGCAGGTAGGACGCAAGGCATACAGGTTCCGGATCCTAAATGCCAGCAATGACCGGTTCATCAACCTGCAGATGTATTACGCCAAGTCGAACAGCGTTGATGTTGTCAACCCGGCGACCGGAGGACCCTCGCTGCAAAAAGCCTCTGGTGAAGTCAACATGGTTCCCGCGGATCCTAATTTCGGCCTGCCGGCAAGCTGGCCGACAGACAGCAGGGACGGCGGCGCGCCCGATCCAAACGCGGCAGGCCCGAAATTCATCCAGATCGGCAATGAGGGCGGCTTTCTGCCTGGCGTCTCGGTCATCGATAACACGCCGGTTGGATACATCTACAACCGGCGCGACATCACCGTGCTCAATGTAGCAAACAAGAGTCTGTTCCTGGGACCGGCCGAGCGGGCCGACGTCATCGTCGACTTCTCGCAGGTGCCTGATGGCTCCAAGATAATACTCTACAACGACGCGCCGGCTCCGGTTCCAGGCTTCGACCCGCGCAATGATTACTACACGGGCAATCCCGACATGATCTCAACCGGCGGCGCGCCCACAACGGTTTCGGGCTATGGCCCCAATACCCGCACCATGATGCAGTTCCAGGTCGCAGGGCCGGCCTCGGCACCGTTCGACGTGGCGGCACTACAGACGGCGCTGCCAATTGCCTACGGACAGACACAACCTGCGCCTATCGTGCCGCAGGCTTCGTATAATGCTGCCTTCGGTAAGGCGTATCCGACCGACGCTTACTCGCGCATCCAGGATACGTCGATGACGTTCTTCAACGGACCGCTGTACGATTCGCTCAATGGTTTCACTGTCAACAACGGCGGCAGCGGCTACAGCGCCACCCCTTCCGTTGAGATCACCGGTGGCGGCGGAACGGGCGCTTACGCAACAGCTACCGTTGCCGGGGGTGCGATTACCGGGGTAATGATCGTGGATCCCGGCAGCGGTTACACTTCCGCGCCGGATGTAATGATAGTCGATCCCACCGGCTCAGGAGCTAGTGTAACCGCCAGCCTGGCTTCAGCGATCAAGGTAACCAACAGTGGTTCCGGATATAGCAGCCCGCCGGCGGTCTCGATCACCGGTGGCGACGGCTCCGGCGCCACAGCCACGTCGACAATCGACATCGGCGGCGTAACCTGGATATCGCTTACCAATGCCGGCCACGGTTATGTCACGGCGCCGAACGTGACCATCTCCGCCCCGGGGGGAGGCGGCACCACGGCGACAGCCACGGCAACTATATCCAGCGGCATCGTAACCGGTATCACGATCACGAACAGGGGCAGCGGTTACACATCAGCCCCGACTGTGTCATTCTCCGGCGGTGGAGGCGCAGATGCGGCGGCCTCCGCCCTCATTTCCGGGGTTACCGGCATCACCATGACCAATCGTGGCACCGGATTTACATCTGCACCTACCGTTACCATCGCGGCTCCCGGTGGCGGCGGCGCCACCGCGACTGCAACTGCCGCAGGCCTGACGATGGGCATGCGTCCGAAGTCGATTATAGAAGACTTCGAAACGAACTATGGCAGGATGAACGCGTTGCTGGGCGTGGAAATACCACATACTAATGTGACTAACCAAACGTCAATCATCCAGAAGTACATAGATCCGCCCACAGAGGAAGTAAAGAACATCGCCGACCTGGCGACACCAATCGGAACCGAGGCCGACGGCACCCAGATCTGGAAGATCACTCACAACGGCGTCGACACCCATGCCGTGCACGTGCACCTGTTCGACGTACAGGTAATCAACCGAGTAGGCTGGGACGGCGCCGTCAAGCCTCCCGACGCCAACGAGTTGGGATGGAAGGAAACTGTTCGCATGAATCCGTTGGAAGACATCGTTGTCGCCTTCAGGCCTCATATGCCTGCAAACGTTCCCTTCGCGGTTCCTGACTCCATACGGAAATACGACGTGACTATGCCTACCGGTTCGGGGATGCAGTTCACTAACGTAGACCAGAACGGCAACCCGATTACGGTTACCAACCAGCTATTCAACTTCGGTTGGGAATATGTCTGGCATTGCCACCTGCTGGGTCATGAGGAAAATGACATGATGCGGCCTATTATGGTGCGAGGCTCTGGTCTCGACGCGCCGAGCGCACTGAACGCCACGCCATCGGCGGGTACTGCAGCCCTGGCCTGGACGAATAACCCAGTGGTGCCCGGCGCTGCCAGATTCATTGTCCAGAGGGCTACCGACGCCAGCTTCACCACTAGCGTTGCCTCAATCGAGGTTAGTGGATTCCCGGTTCCGGCCGCATACACAGACACGGGGTTGGCTGCAGGCACCTACTATTACCGGGTGCGGGCTGAAAACTCGGTGAGCTTCTCCGCCTGGTCGAACGTCGCCGGACCGATAGTGGTGCCGTAAGATGGTGGTGGCGCCTTAAGATGATAGCGGCGCCTTACGTAAAAGGCAGCGGACGGCAATAGGAAAAAACCGGCGGCCCCGTTCTTCGAACGGGGCCGCCTCGCGTTTACGCTATATCACGCTTCAGCTACTGATGACGCCTGTCGTACTTCCGGTCTCTTACCGATGCCGACGCCAACATCGCTGCCCCAGACAAAACCAGCAGCAGCGCCAGCTGCCCGGTTTCCATCAGGTTGGCACCGGTGGAAGGCAGCGCCGCCGCCAGCACAACAGCCGGGGCTGCGGGCGCGGGCTGAATTGCTCTGGCTACCGTGAGGGCCGCTCCCCTGTCAGCGTCCAGGCCAAGCTCCCCGCCTTCGGGATTCCCGTTAGGGAATATTCCCGGGACATTGAGAATCGCGTAATTGGCCGTAACGACACCGCCGGGGACCAGGTCCAGCATTGTTTGCATGAAGCGACCGCTGCCATCGATCACTATCGGAGCGCCGAAAGCAACGCCGTTGACATAGAGCTGGACTGTCGACTGCGGCCAGAAACCGCTGCCGGTCAGAACCGAGCCGCTCAGCGCGAGGCTGGGCCAGTTCACGTTGCTTAGGCTCATGATGTAGGCTTCGCCGTCAGCTATGTCGGACTGGGTCAGGATATTGTTGTCGCCGAAGGCCGGCATCGGTTGCGGCGAACCCACCGGGTTTGATCCATGCTGCAGGAACGGATCGATGTTGTGCGCAAACCAGGCCGGATTGACATCGAACAGTTCAGGGTCTATCGAGAAACTGGGGTTGGGGTTCTGCACGTCGGCTAGCCCCGGAAACGCCAGCGTCGGCTGGCCGGCGGCCCCATGACAGCCCATGCAGGCCATGGAATAAACGGATAGGCCGTGCACAGGATCTCCGAACATGCCGGCAGCAGCGCCGGTAGTCGTATTGCCGCTGCTGGGAACCGTGGCTGATGGATTGCCGTTGCTGGCAAGGATAAAGCCCGACAGAGTGCCGGGAGAGCCGCTGCCGGCGGTATCGCCACCTGCCGGATCTCCGCCCGCAGTGGTTCCGCCTGCAGCGCCGCCGGTAGTCGTATCGCCCGGCGCCGGGTTGATGTTATTGGCCAGGCTGGGGCTCGAGGGCCCGGCCGCCCCGGTGCCTGCTTGCTTGAGCGCCAGGCTGCCGGCATCCTCTGCCGTCAGGCTGCCTGCGTCCGCCAGGGCAATGGCCCCGAACGCGAACATCATGGCCAGCGTCAATATAACAATAAGCACAATGTATGTACCTCTTCCCATCTGGTCACCTCCGTGCAGTTGTTTATCCCACCTTGCCGTCATTATTTGACCCGACGGGTATTTTCAAACCATGTCAAAAAGGGTATGGCTACAAAAATAACAAGGAATCTCGCTTAACTTTGGCTAATTTTATCTGCGAATAGAAATAACAATTGGAGGGAATAATTGAAGGGTAACGGTTCTGCTGCCGAATATCGGAAAACGTATGATCGGACTGATGCCGGGGGGTGGTCTTTGAATCCGACAATTTTTTAGTAATGGCGTCATAAACGAAGAGAGGAATGAAAATGGCTAATATAAACTTCTTGTTAACCGAAGGGCCGTTCCAGACAGAAAAATGGTCCACCGTGTCGAAGCTGGCCGCGGCAGCCCTGGACAAGGGGCACGAGGTGACCATGTTCTGCTATCTGGACGGCATCTACAACGGCCTCAGCACCCAGGAATTCGCCGACTGGGAAAAAGTCCCCGGCGATTACTTTAAGGAACTGGTCGACAAGGGCGCCGAGATCGTCTGTTGCGGCATCTGCGTCAACGCCCGTGGCCAGCAGAAGGGCAAGTACTTCTTCGAAGGCATCAAGGTCGGAGGCATTCCCGACTGGGCCGCCTTTGTAGGCCGGGCCGACCGCGTAATCACTCTATAGGATAAAGGGGTAAGAAAATGGAAAAGAATATTCTCTTCATGTTCCTCCGGGCCCCCTTCGGCTCGATCTATTACACCGAAGGCATGCGGGCCGTCGTCGGAATGATGAGCGGCATGGACGAGCACAAGGTTACCTGCGTCTACGCCGGTGACGGCGCTTTCTACTGCCTCAAGGGCTCGGACAAGAGCGAGTCCGCCGGTTATGTCAAAACGATAGGCGACATCAGCGAGACCCACTACTATGTCGAGAAGGAATCGCTGGATGAGAGAGGAATATCGGAAGGCGATCTCGATGATATGTACAAGGTGATCAGCCGGGACGACCTGGCAAAAATGATCGCTGAAAACGACGTCGTCTACGACTTCTAGGAGATAAAAAATGGCACTTTACCTGATTGATCTTCCCTTTGCCAAGATAGGACTGGACACCGCCAGGCGCGACAGCGACGCCAAGGTCGTCCTCATCCAGGACGGCGTCTATGCGGACGCTTCCGGTCTGAGCGACGTCTATGCCGTCAAGGAGGACGTGGAAAAAAGAGGCGTGGCCTCACGGCTGGGCGGCGCCAAGCTGATCGATTACGAAGAGCTGGTCGATCTCATCGTCGAAAACAAGGTAGTCAACTTTGCCTGAGAGGAAGAAACAATGGCGCTAAAAGACAAGACACTTGCAAAAACCGAGGACTGCCGGGGTCAGAAATGCCCCTATCCCAACCTCATGGCCAAGAAGGGCATGAAGGCCGCCGAAGAAGGCGACGTGGTTGAGTTCCTGGTGGATTATGAGCCGGCAGTCAGGGAAAGCCTGCCGACGCTTTGCGACGCCGGCGGCTGGGAATGCGAGGTGGAAGAAGACCCGAGCGGCACCTACTGGCACTTCTATATCAAAAAGTAAGGGGCGACTATGGCTTTGATTTCCGCTGGCACCAAGGAAGAGTGTAACTGGGAACTGCCCGACGATTTCTATTACCACAAAAAAGATCACGTCTGGGCAAAAGTCGAAGGCGACAGGATACGCATGGGCCTTGACGCCTTCGGCGTATGGGCGGCGGGCGACCTCGCCCAGATGCGGACCTTCCCCACCGGCCGCGCGATCAGGAAAGACCACGCCTTCGGCAACATCGAGAGCGGCAAGTTCATCGGCCCGATGCGGTCGCCGGTATCGGGCAAGATCCTCGAGGTCAACGACGCGGTTGTTTCCAATCCTTCGATGGTGAATGATGACAACTACAACAACTGGATCGTCCTGGTCGAGCCGTCAAACGCGGAAGAGGACCTGGCCGATCTGCCCCACGGCGAAGAGGCCATCAAGGCCTGGATGGAAGCCGAGCTCGAGGACTTCAAGAGTAAGGACCTGCTCAACTGCGACTAGACAGCGTAGACCCTGTCATTCCCGACTCACTCCGCCCCGGGTGGGAACTGGCGCGCGCCAATTTCGGCCGGCGCATAAATTTCTACGCGCCGTCGCTGAAGCGCTACGAAACCAGCGGCTTTAAAAACAGTTCCCAGCCCTTTTTCATCCCGGTCTCGGTGACCGGCAGCTCCTGCAGGCTCAAATGCGAGCATTGCCGCGCCAGGATCCTCGAGAGCATGTACGAAGCCCGTTCGCCCGCCGAGCTGCTGGAGGTGGGCCGCAAGCTCCAGGCCAGGGGCGGCCGCGGCCTTTTGATCAGCGGCGGCTCGCTGGCCGACGGCACCGTTCCCCTTCATGATTTTCTGGAAGCCATCGGCGAGCTCAAGCAACAGGGGCTGAGTATCGCCGTCCACACCGGCCTGGTGGACGAGCGCCTGGCGGAAGGCCTGGCCCGGGCGGGCATCGACATCGCCATGATCGACATCATCGGCGACGACGGCACCATCAGGGATGTCTACCATCTCGACGCGACCACGGCCGACTTCGAAGATTCGCTGCGCTACCTGTGCCAGAGCGGCGTCAGGACGGCGCCGCACGTGGTCATCGGGCTTCACTTCGGAGAGATAAAAGGGGAAGCGTCGGCGCTGGAGATGATCTCCCGGCACGAGGTCACGTCCCTGGTGCTGGTGGCGCTGACCTCGCAACAGGGAACGCCGATGCAGGACGTCGCCCCGCCTTCCCCGGAAGAACTTGGTGAAATCTTTTTAAAGGCGCGGCTGCAGTTTCCGCGGCTGCCGATCCTGCTGGGCTGCGCCCGGCCGTACGGTGAACATAAACTGCGGACAGACTCATTGGCGCTCAAGGCCGGACTCAACGGCATCGCCTATCCGGCCGAGGGAATCGTGGAGCTGGCGGCGGACCTCGGTCTGGAGCCCGGATTTTCCGAGCAATGCTGCGCCCTGATCTATCAGGAAGAAACGAAAGATGGCTTTGATGAAAAAATGGCGTCTGCTGGACACGGGAGCACGGCCGGCGACTGATAACGTCGCCATCGACTCCGCGCTCCTGAAAGCCAGGAGCCGGGATGCTTCCCCCGATACCCTGCATCTGCTTCAGTACTCCCCCGCCGCCGTCCTGGTCGGTTACTTCCAGAGCGTCGGCCAGGAGGCCAGGGAAGACTTCTGCCGCAGCCGCGGCATCGAGATCCAGCGGCGCATCACCGGCGGCGGCGCCCTTTACTTCGACTCCACCCACCTCGGCTGGGAGATCATCGCCCGCAAGGCCGATATCGGTTTCCGCGCCGATGACATCAGCCTCAAGATCTCCCAGGGAGTGATCGCCGGGCTCGAGCTACTCGGCGTCAAGGCCGCTTTCAGGCCACGAAACGATATCGAGGTCAACGGCCGCAAAATCTCCGGCACCGGCGGCGTCTTTGACGGCGACGCCCTGCTCTTCCAGGGCACACTGCTGGTGGACCTCGACGTGGAGAGCATGATCAAGGCGCTGAGGATCCCCACGGAAAAGCTTTCCGCCAAGGGCCTGTCCTCGGCGCGGGAGCGGGTGACTTCCCTCAAGGACGAGCTGGGGCGCCTGCCGGCCCTGGAGGAAGTGAAATCGGCCCTCAGGCAGGGATTCGAGCAGACCCTGGGCGTGAGTTTTACCGAAGGTGGGATGAACGGCGAGGAGATGAAGCTGTTCGAGCGCTTCCTGGAAGAGCACGGGCAGAATAACTGGATTAACCTGATCGAGGACCCGCCCGAAGAACACCTGATCCTGAGGTCGGCTCTGAAGACCGGCGCCGGGCTGATCCGCACGGCGGTCAGCGTCGACGCCAGGCGCGGGCGGCTCAAGTATGCTCTTATCACCGGCGACTTTTTCGTCAACCCGGCCCGCACCATATTCGACCTCGAGGCAGCGCTCAAGAACATCTCCATAGCCGATGCCGGGGCCGCCATCGATGACTTCTTCGCCGGCTGCGCGCCGGACATGATGGGCCTCTCCCCCGCCGATTTCCGCGAGGCCGTCGAAAGCGCGACCGCCAAGATCGGCCTGGCAGATCGCGGCATCGGCCTGGCCGACGCCAACTCGGTCTTCACCGTCAACGGCTCCTTTGAGGACGCGGTAGAAACGTGTTCGCTGCTGCTGCTTCCGTACTGCGCCAAGAAGATCGACTGCGAGTTTCGCGAAGTAGACGGCTGCGACCAGTGCGGCGAGTGCAGCGTCGGCGACGCTTACGCCATGGCCGAAGGCCTAGGGCTTGATGTGATCACCATCCATAACTACGAGCACCTCAGGGACACCCTGGCGGCATGCCGCGATAATGGCACCAGGTCTTATGTGGGTTGCTGCTGCGAGGCATTTTTCGTCAAACATCAGGAGACTTTCCGGGAAGCGGGATTGCCGGCGGCGCTCATCGACATCGAAAAGGACACCTGTTATCAGCTCGAGGTGGAAGAGCAGGCCTACACCGGGCAGTTCGAGAACCAGACGGAGCTCAAGCTGGAGCTGCTGGAAAAGGTGCTGGGGAACGTAAGGAAAAACAGTGCGGCGGTGTGACGTACTGGTCATCGGAGCCGGTCCCGCCGGCAGCATGGCGGCGATGACGGCGGCCGCTGAAGGCGCCTCTGTGATCCTGCTGGAGCGCAAGCCACAGGTCGGTCTGCCTGTGCAGTGCGCCGAGTTCATCCCCATGCAGATCGCCACCCGCTTCGGCCTGGGACGCGAGACACTTGTCCAGATGGTGGCCGCGATGAATACTCACCTGCCGGACGGCAGCGTCACCCGGACGCCCTTCCGGGGCATCATCTGCAACAGGGACGGGCTGGACCGTCACCTGGCCGGGCTTGCCAGTGAGGCGGGGGCTGACATCATCTGTGGAGCTAGGGCAACCGGGGTGGATGGCGACGTGGTGACGGTAATCGAATCGGGCCGTCAGCAGGCCATCGAGGCCGGGGTCATTGTCGGCGCCGACGGCCCGGCATCGGCGGTCAGAAGCTGGATGGGACTTGGTAGCAACGGCTTCGTCCACGCCAGGCAATATCTGCTGCCGCTGAGCGGCGAACTCGATACGACCGAGATTTTTTTCCGCAAGGCGATCCCGGGGGGATACGGCTGGGTCTTCCCCAAGGATGGCGTGGCCAACGTCGGCATCGGCGTGGAGCCGGGCCTCATGGGCATGACAGGCGCCGGCACGACCGGCGCGGACACGACCGGCATCGGCGAGGACCCTGGAGGCGCCGTCAGGCCCGGGGAGGCGCTCGAGGTGTTTATCCGCGAGCTGCTGGAGATGGGAATCATTAGAAGCGCCGAGCCGCTGGCCAGGACCGGCGGCCTGATACCGGTCGGCGGCCAGTCGAAGCTGTGGCATAAGAACATGATCCTGGCCGGGGACGCGGCCGGGCATTGCCATCCGATCACCGGAGCCGGCGTCGCCAACGCCATCTTTGCCGGCGAACTGGCGGGCGAGGCCGCCGCGAGAGCGGCGGCCGGTCGTGACCTGGAAATGCTGGGAGAATACGATGAGTCCTGCCGGCTGTTTCTCGGCGACACTCTCGACCGGGCGGTGGAGCGCCGCAGACGGCTGCTGCCGTTCTGGGCCGGAGATGCCGGCGACTTGAGCGCGGCAATCAGAAAGAGCTGGATCGCCTTTGACGAATATTACGAGAAATGAAAGAGGGCAAATTGACAGATAGCAACAAAGTCGTTAGCGCGGCAAGCGCCGCCACGGAAAAAGATACCCCGGCGAGAGACGCCCCGATCAGCAACAGTCCGGCGCGGCTGCAGATGAGCCTGGCGGCGGCGATGACGCTCGGCCTCAGGTCCGGCATCTTCTACCGCGGCGCCACCCTTTCCTGCATCAACCTGCTGCTCACCTACGAGAGCGGCTGCGCCGGCAGCTGCGCCTACTGCGGCCTGCAGCGGCAGAGGGGCGGCCGCTTCAGCGAAAAGAGTTTCATCAGGGTGGAATGGCCCTCCTTCCCCCTGGAAGAGATCATTGGCCGGATCGGCGGGCATCCGGAGCGAGTTGACCGCGTTTGCATCTCCATGGTCACCCACGGCAAGGCCGTCGATGACACGCTGGCGGTCGCCCGCAGCCTGCGGCCGCTGGACGCGGCGGTGTCGATCCTGATGGCACCCACCGTCCTGGACCGCGATGATATCGTAGCGCTGAGGGACGCCGGCGCCGAGATCGGCAGCGTCGCCATCGATGCCGCCACTGAAGAGCTGTTCGACCGCTATCGCGGCTCGGCCGTTAAAGGGCCCCACAAATGGGAAAGATACTGGCAATGCCTGGCAGACGCCGTCGAGGTCTTCGGCGAGAGGAAGGCGGGCTGCCATCTGATCGTGGGGCTGGGCGAAACGGAGCGGGATATGGCAAGGACCATCCAGAAGGTATATGGCCTCGGCGCCAACGTGCATCTGTTTTCCTTCTATCCGGAAGAAGGCTCGGCGCTGGCGGAGCGCCAGCCTTGCCCGCCGGGTCAGTACCGGCGCCTGCAGCTGGCCAGCTACCTGATACAGAACGGCTTCACCAGCAGCGAGGGCATCTCTTATGACGACTCGGGCCGGATCAGCGATTTCGGCGTCGACCCGGAGGAAGTGAAGATCGTCATCGACTCGGGCATCCCCTTCATGACCAGCGGCTGCCCCGGGAAGGACAAACTCGTTTCCTGCACCAGGCCCTACGGCGACGGGCCGCCGGGAGACATCCGCAGCTATCCCTTCACCCCCAACATGGAAGACATAGCCAAGATTCGTATGGAACTGGCCGATATGGGCCCCACTCCCGGGGAATACCTGAACATGGAGGATAACCGATGACAAGACCACCGGTCTTTTCCCTGATCTTCATCGCCGGCGCCGTCGTCATGATCGCCGGCGTCATCTGGAACATTTCCATCTGGCTCAAGGGCCGGCACGATTTCGGCGCCGGCATCAAGGGCATCTTCAGGAACATCTTCTCACTCAACATCCTGACTTTGATCCGGGCTTTCGTGGTGGATATCTTCCTGCAACCACGTTTATGGAAGGCTGACAAGCTGCGCTGGATCATGAAGGAGTTCATCATCATCGGCTACGTCGGCGTCATCACCGTCAACGAGATCAAGACCAGCACCCGCGTGCCGGAGATCCATGACATCACCGGCGGCTCGCACCTGCTGGAATTCTTCGTCTCGCCCTTCTCGGACGCCTATTACCTCAAGGCGGTCGGCCAGGGCACCGCCACCTTCACCAACGTCGATGCGCTCTACGGTTTCCTCAACGACATGTTCGCGGGCATGGTGCTGACCGGCGAGATCATCGCCATCTACCGCCGGTTTATCGCCAAGAGCTTCTTCCTGAAGACGACCGCCTTTGAGATCTTCGCGGTGATGCTGCTGGGAGGCTGGTTCTTCTTCCGGTTCCTGGCCGAGGCGGTCACCATTCTGGCCTATGACGTTCCCAACCATATCGCCGGCTACTGGTTCGTGGCCTGGACCCTGTCCAAGCCGCTGGAGCTGTTCGGCCTTCATTCAGAGACCGGCGCCACGGTCATGTGGGTGCTCTCATCGATCCTGCTGGCAACGCTATTTGGTTCGATTCCCTATGTGACCAAGCTTTGGCACATCTTCCTGACGCCGCTGAACACGATGATCAACGCCGTGCCGCACAATCCGCGGGCCCTGGCGGGCAGGCCCTCGACGATTCCCTTCAACGCGCGCCAGCTGATCGAGATCGACGCCTGCATGAAGTGCCAGCTGTGTTCCGACGCCTGCCAGATCACGACGGCTTCGCAGAAGAACCCTGATTTCCGTTACTACTATTCCTATGCCGGGGTCCACAAGCAGCTCAAGGAGATGATCCGCGGCCAGCACGGCCCCAACCGCCTGGCCGGCGGCGGCGAGCCGACCGAGGAGCAATGGGACGACTTCCAGTTCGAGGTCTTCAACTGCCTGCTCTGCGGACGCTGCCGCGAGGTCTGCCCCGCCTATATCGAGACCAGGCAGATCGGCATCACCAACCGGGAGAACATGTACCGGGCCGGCCGCTATTCCAAGAAGCTCGACCCGGTCATCGAGGCCGAGCATACCGAGCACAACGTCGCCAGCTTCCCCAACGCCGACCGGGCCATGTGGGTTGACTTCATGCCCGAGCCACCCGAGGACCTCTACCAGAAGGAACACGCCGAGGTCATCTATTTCGTCGGCTGCATCGCCTCATTCTCGCCGGCCGTTCAGGACATACCGGCGACCATGGTCGAGATCCTCGACCGCGCCGGCGTCGACTTCACGGTCATGGGAGAAGAGGAATGGTGCTGTGGCTATCCCTTGATCGTGGGCGGCATGCGCGACGAGACCGAGGAGCTGATGGCCCACAACATCGAGGCAATCAGGAAGATCGGCGCCAAGACGATGGTGTTCTCCTGCCCTTCCTGTTATCACACTTTCAAGGATGACTACCTCGACCTCGGGGGGATCGAGATGCTGCATCACACGCAGTACTTGAAGCGCCTGATCGACGAGGGCAAGCTCGTGCTCAAGGCGAGCGTCGATCTGCAGGCCGCCTATCACGACCCCTGCGACCTGGCCAGGAACAGCGGCGTCTACGAGGAGCCGCGGCAGGTGCTGGGAGCCGTTCCCGGGCTCGACAATCGCGAGTTCCCCGACAACCGTGAGATGGCCCTCTGCTGCGGCGGCGGCGGCGACATCGAGATACTCGATCCCGACCTGGCCAACTATGTCTCGATGGACCTCATCGAAGAAGCGGCGGCGATCGACGCCGGCGCTATCATCACCGCCTGCCAGCAGTGCAAGCGCGTGCTCAAGGGAGCCTCCAACCGCTCGGAGTCCAAGCCCAAGGTGATGGACATCGCCGAGGTCGTGCTGCAGGCGATGGGCGAGAAGGAAGAGGAAGAGAAAGAGGCTTAAAGTGGAACGAATGCTGCTCTTCCCGGGGTGCCTGATATTCACGCACTACCAGGCTTACGAGCTCTCGGCCCGGACGGTGCTGGAGCGTCTGGGAATCGAGCTTGTCGACATGGATGAATTCTCATGTTGTGGCTCCTCGATCGTGCCATCATTCTCCGACAAGTGGATCAACCTTCCCGCCTACAATCTGGCTCTCGCCGAATCGAAGGGGCTCGACGTCCTGACCCTCTGCGGCAGCTGCACCCGGACCCTGAAGCAGGCGCAGGCCATGCTGGCCGAAGACGAGCAACTGCTGGCCCAAGTGAACGGGAAGCTGGCGGAGTTCGGCCTTAACTACAGCGGCACGGTCAAGGTCAGCCACATCCTCGAAGCGCTGTCCGCTAAAATGGAAGAGGTGGCCGCGGCGGTCACCGGCAGGCTTGATCTGAGCGTGGCCCTGTCTCATCCTTGCAACGTCATCAGGCCCAGCGCCGTCGCCCGGTTCGACGATCCCTGGAAGCCAGGGAAGATGCGTGAGATCGCCGTACTTACGGGCGCCACCGTCGTCGATTATGACATGGAATATGAATGCTGCGGCTCGACGCTGATGATGTCGGACGAGCCGGCGGCGCTCGAGGCGGCGCAAGCCAAGCTGGGCTCGGCAATCTCCGCCGGAGCACGGTTTCTTATTGTTTCCTGCGGCAACTGCTACCTGCTGCTGCAGGGCATGCAGGACAAGGTGCGAAAGACCACTCCGGAGATATCGCTGCCGCTGATGTTCCTGCCGCAGCTGCTGGGCCTGTCGTTCGGCATCCCGGCGCACGAGCTTGGCCTGAAGCCGGAGATCCTGGAAGAGGTATTCGAAAAATGAATGAACCAGAGTGCAACAACTGCGGCATCTGCAGCGAGTACTGCGTCGCTGTCAGGGCTGGCGGCGAGTCGGTCACGACCATCCTCAGCGGCAGGTCCCGGACCGGCGCCTGGAACTGCTCCAACTGCGGCAAGTGTGATGAAGCATGCCCCGAGGGGGTCGACGTCTACAGCTACATGATGGAGCGCCGCCGGCAGGAGGAGGCTCCCACCGCCTACCGCAAGTCTTACGACAGCATCTGCGGCACCGGCTACAGCTTTCCCGTTGAGGAGATCAACACCATCCGCGAGATGTGGGGCTTAAAGCCGGTGCGGCTGATCGACCCGGAGAAGATCCGCAAGCTGCTCTCCTGAGCGTTGGCCGCCGGCTTCAGTCCTGACCCGCGAGCTCAGCCTTCCCGGCTGCTCGCCGCCTGCTCAGGCCGCCGCACGTTTCCCCGGGCCAGCGAAGCGAAGATGCCCAGGAAACACAGGCAGGTGAAGAAGATGAAAGCTACACGCACGCTTGTGAGGAACTGCGGGAAGACTTTCTGTGTGATCTGGGCGCTGCCGATGTAGACGGCGAATATCAGCATCACCGCGCCCATGCTGAAACTCTGGCCGATCGTCCTCATCGTCCCCATGGTCCCGGCGGCGACGCCCAGCGAGCGCTTCTCGACCGAGCTCATGATGGCGTTGGTGTTGGGGGAAGAAAACAGCGCGAAACCGATGCCCAGGATCACCAGGTTGACAATTATCAGAGCCATGCTGGTCCCTTCCCCGAGAAAGATGAAAAAGAGCAGGCCCACGGTCGTCACAGCCATTCCCACCGAAGCCACCACGATCGGCTCGATGCGGTCGGAAAGGCGGCCGGCGAAGGGCGAGAGCAGCGTCATCACCGCCGGCTGGGGCACCAGCAGCAGTCCGGCCACGAAGGGACTGTAGCCTTTCGTGTATTGCAGGTAGAGGCTCAGCAGGAAACTGACCGCGAAGGTGGCGCTGTAGTTGATGAGCGCCGCCAGGTTCGAGAAGGCGAAGACGGTGTTGTGGCGGAAGAGGTTGACATCCAGGATGGGGTGTTCGACGCGCGACTCCCACCAGATGAAGATGATCGATCCCAGCACACCGGCCGTAACAAAAGCGGCGCCGACGGCATACTGCTCGGGCAGGTTCGGCAGGCCGTATATCAGCGCCGGCAGGCTGATGATATAGATCAGCGAGCCGCGGAAATCGAAGCGCTCGCCGCGGGCGCCGGCCCATTCCCCCTTGAGGCCCCAGACGATCATGGCGAGAGCCGTCATCCCCAGGGGCACGTTGAGCAGAAAGACGCTGCGCCAGCCGACGAAATCGGTGAAGAAGCCGCCGATGCCAGGACCCAGCGAGAGCCCCAGGTAGACCGCCGCGACGTTGATGCCCAGGACCCTCCCCCGCTCCTGTGGCGGGAAGATCGAGGTGAGGATGGCGACGCCGGTGCCCATGATCATGGCGGCGCCTACCCCTTCCACCAGCCGGGCGCCGATCAGCATCATCGCCGAGTTCGACAGCGCCGCGAGCAGCGACGACGACGTGTACACGACCATCCCGTAAGTGAAGACTTTCTTGCGGCCGTGGATGTCGGCGATGCGGCCGAAGGGAACCAGGAACATCGAGGTCGTCAGCAGATAGGCGGTGGCGAACCAGCTGACCTGGACGGCGCTGGCGTGGAAGTCACGGGCGATATCCGGGAGGGCGATATTGACCGCCGATATCATGAACGGCGCCAGGAAAGAACTGAGCGAGGCGACGATCAGCGCTATGCGTTTGTCAGCCGCGCTGGATTCTATGGTTACGTTTTTTTCCATGGCCGCATGACAGTTTATTGTTCCCGCCCCTGGAAATCCAGCTCAGGCGATTCTCTTGTAGGCCCAGACGGACAGTGGCACGAAGACGGCGAGAATCCCCCCCGTCCACAGAAGAGTCTTGCCCACGTCAGTGGTTGTGCCCTCGAGCAGCAGCGATCGCAGGGCGTTCACCGTGATCGTCACCGGCTGGTGCTCGGCGAAGACTCGTAGCCAGCTGGGCATCGTCTGCGTCGGCACGAAGACGCCACTGGCGAAGACCAGCGGGAAGATCCAGATAAAACCGGCGACCTGGACTGTCTCGGGATCCTTCACCATCATCCCGATGACGGCGGAGATCCAGGAAAAGGCAAAGCCGAACATCAGCAGCAGCACCAGCGCGGCCAGGCCGTGCTGCAGGCCGCCGCTGTACCTGAACCCCAGCATGTAGCCGACGATGTTGATCAGTATCACCACCAGGAAATTGCGGCAGACGTCGGCCAGGGTCCGGCCGGCCAGCACCGCCGAGCGCGTGATCGGCAGCGAGCGGAAGCGGTCGACCATGCCCCTGGAGAAATCTTCCGAAAGCCCTACCGCTGTCGCCGTGGTGCCGAAGAGCACCGTCTGCACCACGATCCCGGGCAGCAGGAAGCTGATGTAGCTGCCGCCCGACTGGGCGCCGATGGCGCCCCCGAAGACATAATTGAACAGCAGCAGGAACATGATCGGCTGGAAAGATGAGAACACCAGCAGCGCCGGGATGCGCACGTAACGCAGCAGGTTGCGCTTGGTGAGCATGGAGATGTCGGTGGCGGCGTTCCGCAGAGCCGGCATCACGCACCCCTGTCCTTGTGGGTGAGGGTCAGGAAGACTTCGTTGAGGGAAGGCCGCCGCAGGCGGATGTCGGCGATGTCGATCTTCCGCTGGTCCAGCCGCCGCACCACCTCGATGAGCGCGTCGGAGCTGTGCTCCACCTTTCCCGAAACGCGCAGGATCGCCGGCTCCACCGAGGGCTCGCCGTCGAACAGCTCGCCGGTCGCGGCCACCGCCGGCTCCAGGTCCTGCACGGATCTGAGCCGGTACTCCAGAACGCTGCCGCCGATCTTGTCCTTGAGCTCGCTGCCGGTGCCCTCGGCGATAATGCGGCCGCGGTCGATGATGGCGATGATGTCGGCCAGCTCCTCGGCCTCTTCCAGGTCCTGGGTGGTGAGCAGCAGGGTGGTGCCGCCCTTGACCAGCTCGCGGATGACGCCCCAGAGCTCGCTGCGCCCGTAAGGGTCGAGCCCGGTCGTGGGCTCGTCGAGGAAAAGGATCTCCGGGGAAGTGATAAAGCT
The DNA here is from genome assembly GCA_023382335.1 of Actinomycetota bacterium. Taxonomy (GTDB): domain Bacteria; phylum Actinomycetota; class Thermoleophilia; order BMS3ABIN01; family BMS3ABIN01; genus JACRMB01. The sequence continues at coordinate 39,123 of JAMCPM010000015.1, read as the reverse complement.
GGCGCCGAGATCGAGGCGCCGGCGCATGCCGCCGGAGTAGGTCTTGCTGCGTCGGTCTGCCGCTTCGGTCAGCTCCAGGCGCTCGAGTATCCCGGTCGTCAGCTCGCGGGAGCGCTTGCGGCCGATGTGATAGAGGCGGCCGACCATCTCCAGGTTCTCGCGGCCGGTGAGGTTCTCGTCAACGGCGGCGTACTGGCCTGCCAGCCCGATGACCTCACGAACCCGCTCCGGCTGCCGGAGGACATCGAAGCCGCCGACGGTGGCGGTGCCGGCATCGGGCTTGAGCAGCGTCGTCAGGATCTTGATGAAAGTGGTCTTGCCGGCGCCGTTGGGGCCCAGCAGCGAATAGACCTTCCCCCTGGCGATCGAGAGAGTGACGTCCTCGAGCGCCTCGACGTCGCCGAACTTTTTGCAGATGCTTTTGGCGTCGATGGCGGCCGGCGAGGACACGGGCATGGTTGATTGCTGCCGCCCCGCGGTTTGCTGATCCATGCTCAAATGGACAGGCCCTCCGGAATAAAAATCGATTGATGCTTGATTCTATCCAGGAGGGGGTGATGCAAAACAAAAGGTGGTGCCTGGCAAGCGGGTCTCAGTCTTTTCAGGATGCCAGTTTAGTTTTGGTGTCCTGTCCCCTGTCTGATCTCACTAAGCCTTTTGCAATATCGCGTTTCGATGCCCCAAGCAAAAATAACGCTCGTACCAGAAGATCAATGGAAACAGAAGCATCGCCGGCTTCCATTTTAGCCACTCTTGATTGACTTGATTTCAGTAACTTGGCCAGCTCCATTTGAGTAATATTTTTCTTCTGCCTTCTATCTTTCAAAGTTTGACTAAGCGAAAATTTAAGCTCAATATATGACATTTCTTCATCCGTAAGCTCGAGAAATTCTTGGGTGCTCCCAATCTTCCATCCCCTTGATTCCAGGTTTTTTCTTTTTAACTGCTTCATAACGAAATACTCCCAGCTTCACGAATCGTAATAAGCGATTCTTTTCTTGCAGATATCAATTACCTTCTTTGGAGTTTGCTTTGATTTCTTCGTAAATATCTCGAGGATTATGATTCCATCTTCATCGAATCGATAAATGATCCTTCAGGTTACGTCTTCATCGTTGACTCTCAGTTCATGGCATCTGGCACCGATTTCAGGCATTGGCCTGGAAATGGGCATCGATAATTTCACGCCCTTCTGCAATGCCCGCAGATAATAACCTGCTTCAAGCCGAGCCTCCTTCGAAAAAGGCGGCGTCCTTATTTCTCCGTGAAACCAGATTAGAGGTTTATCTGTTTCGGCCACATCGTTATTTTATGTCATATACGACATATTTGCAATAATTCCATATCCTTATCCTGGAATCCAAGCCAACCACTCAACCATTGAGAGAGGGAAAACCAGAGGTTCGAGATGACAAACCGCATAACCATCATTTTGCGGTAGCTTGAATAATGAATAGGAACTCTATACGTTTTGTGAAATGTATCCAGAAAAGGCGGGCTAGATCATTTTCCTGCACAAGGCATAGAGATTGGTGCCGACGGCGTCCTTCGAAAAACAGTGCAACCCGGAACTGATGATTTCCTATATGAAGGACTCAATGGCTTATAATAGAAAAATCCGTCATTCGCAATAATATCTCGCTCAGGAAATGTATGCCATGAATTTTTTGGACACAATAAATAAGAGAGAACTTGAGAAGATATGCGAAAAGTTCTCTATCAGGAAGCTGTCCGTCTTCGGTTCGGCTGCCCGCGCTGACTTTGGTGTTGATAGCGATATTGACGTCCTGGTAGAGTTCCGTCCTGGTAAATCGCCATCGCTGGGAAAGTTTGTGGATCTACAGGATGAGCTATCCGATTTCTTAGGGAGGAAGGTCGAGGCCACCACTGTCTCCATCATGAACAATCCTTATCGAAAGCGCGAAATTGAGAAGGATGTGAAGGAACTTTATGCTGCCTGAAGAACGCGACGCAGCCTATTTATGGGATATGGTCGAAGCGGCAAAGGAAGTAAGCGAGATGGTGTCCGGCGTTTCTCTGACGGACTTCCTTGAGAACAGGGTTCTCCGGCGCGCCACCGAGAGGAGCATTGAGATAATCGGTGAGGCGGCTGCCCGCGTTTCCGGCCCCTTCAAAGAAACACACCCCCAAATATCATGGCGTCAGATTATCGGGCAGAGAAACATCATCGTCCACGAGTACGGGCAAATCGACTATGAAATGCTCTTTCAGACAGCGGTGAAAGATATCCCCGAACCAATCACTGCCATCGAACCTTTTTTACCACCGATCGATTCCTAGGCACCTTTCTGCGGACCGAACGGCTATATTTTCTCTTTGAATCGATCGGTCATCTCTTCCTGACACCCATTTACCGTCCTAGTGCCCGAAGAACCCGCGCCCCTCAGAATCGGGATAAAGGTATAGCGCCACGCCTTCGTCCTTGCAGTAGGCCTTTACTTCTTCATCCCTGACCGAGCCGCTGGTGGCCAGGATGGCGCCGACGCCGGCTCCCGCCAGTTCGGCCGGCCCGTCAACGAAGGGGAAGAAGCTGTCGCTGTAGGCTACCGTCGCCTCGGTGCTGTGGCCGGCGTCGGTCGCGCGCATGACCGCCAGCTTGCAGCCGCCGACGCGGTCCTGCTGGCCGACGCCGTTGCCGATCAGCATGCCCTCGCGCACCAGGCAGACAGTGTTGCTGTTGGAGGTCGAGCCGATGGCCCAGGCCAGGAGCATGTCGTCGACCTGATCCTCGCTGGCTTTACCGACCTTCTCTACCGTGCCGTCAACCAGGTTGGGAACAAAAGTGTAGTTCGGCTGCGCCAGGAAGCCGCCGCGCACGTAGCGGAACCGGCGGGCGGCGTCGAGCGAGCCGCCATCCAGCCCGGCGAGCGCCGGATTGGCCAGCAGGCGGCACTTGTCGCCCTTGCGCTGTAGCATCGCCATGGCCTCGGGAGTGAATCCCGGAGAGATGATGCCGTCGAGCAGCCGCCGCATCCCCTCCCCCATCCTGTGCGTCATCAGCACCTCGGCCATCTCCTCATCGATCTCGAAATTGAGCAGGATCAGCCCGCCGAAGACGGCGCGCAGGTCGCCCTCCAGCGCTCGCTGAACCACCTCGGCCCGGTCGCGGCCGACGGCGGCGCCGCAGGGATTGCCGTGCTTGCCGGCGACGGCAATCAGCGGCACGTTGCCCCGGTTGGCGTCGAAGCCGGCGGCGATGTGAGTGGAGGTCTGCAGCAGGCGGTCGAGGTCGCAGAGGTTGTTGTAGCTGGGGGCCGCCCCCTGCACTACTTTAAAGCGGTCGAGAGCCAGCTCGTCACCGGTATCGCTGCTGTAGAGCGCGGCCGGCGTCTGGTAGCCGTTCTCGCCGTATTTACACTCGAGCCTGGGCTTCTGGTTGATCAGGTCTGAGATGGTCATGTCGATTCTCCCCGTGCCGTTTCCTTGAAGGCACGATTATATCTCAGATCCTGCGGATGCCATAAACAAGCAAGTAGATCGCCATTGCCAGGAAAAAGACATTGGCGATCGTCTTGCCGTGGCGGCTCATGAACGTCTTGACCGGTCCCAGGATGCGGTCGGACTGCTCGGGAAACAGTGTGGTGACCAGGAGCGGCAGCGATACCAGCGACATCGTGATGATGATGAGGACGGCGAAGAGCGGCAGCTTTTCCCAGAATCCAAGATCGCCGTCGTTGATGATCTTGGCGGCGGCGATGTAAGGGATCAGCGTCGAGTAATTGACCAGCATGTACCCGAAGCCCAGCAGCGTGTACGGGCGCTTGCGCTTTTTCTTCTTTGCGGGCTCCTCTTTCTTCTTGTGAAATACCGATACCACCAGGACGCCCAGTATCAGCAGGCCCAGCACGATATCGATCACAGCCGAGGTCTTCCCCGGATTGCTCGTCTGCTGAACCGCCGGATGGAAGGTGAGCGAGATCAGCAGGCCGAGAGCGATGAGGAACACGAACGCGCCCAGGATGAAGGCGCGCGTCTTCTTCACGGGGCTTTCCTTGCCGCTTAAAATCGACATCACCAGCAGCAGGCCGGTGGGACTGATGGCGGCGGTGAGGGCGAGCGGCAGTATTTTTGCGAAAGTGGTCAGCAAGGCGTCAGATTACAGCGTGGGTTATGAAGCCGATGAGGACGCCGCCGGCGACGCCGATGCCGATTATCGGCGCGAAAGCCCTGCTGATGATCGCCGATGGAACGCTGAGGCCCAGGCCGAGAAACGCGCCGATGACGGCTGGATGGAGGTCGATGCTGACATTGGGAATCAGGAATCCGAGCATGAACCGGTCGACGAAAGCGCTCGTGATGGCCTCCTTCTTCTTCCGGGGGGTCTCAAATTTCATAGGCAGCATGACGCCTATATCTATAAGGCCAAAGACCAGACCGCATATCAGACCCAGAGTTATAGCGTCCAAGCCAATTCCTTTCAGCGTGTTTTTGCCTGTCGTGTGATCCGCGGACATCTCCGTGCCCGGATAAAGCTTCGCTGAAATTTACATGAGTTCCTTCTCTTCGTTCTAATTAACCCTTCTCTTCTCCCTAATTAACCTTCTCTTCCTCCCCGGTAGACTTCCCTTCCCCTCCATCAATACCCCGCAAAGAAAAAAGGCCTGAAAATATCAGGCCTTCCATAAAAATTTATCTTGTGCGCCTGGCGCACTGTGTTACTTCCCGCGGCATTTTTTCCGGACGCACCGCGTTTCCTGCTACCGCATTTTACCCTTAGCGCACGTTGGCGGCGCTGGTGTCGGCGAGAGCATCAAGGGCCTGGCCGGCATCGAACAACGGCGCCCTCTGTGCCCCCGGCCCGTCGAGGGAAGCCTGCGGGCCATCCGGAGGCTGCCCCGAATCCGGCGCGGCGTCAAGCGCCTTGTCCGGAGAATCGGCCTGGACCTGGTCGCCGCCGTCAGATGACGAGCCGCCTCCGAAGAGACCGCTGATGAACGAGCAGATGCTGGAGCCGAAGGCGCTGGAAGGCGTGCCGGGGTCGAAACCGGTGACCTCGTTGCTGTCGGCGACCGCTGTGGGAATGGCGATCGGATTGATTACCCAGCCGAAGGGCTTGTTTTCTTCCTGCTGAGCCGGAGCCGCAACCGGAGCGGTCTCCAGGGCCGCCGGCGTCTCGGCCGGCTGGGTCTTCATCTTATCCGAGTCTGCCGGCGGGCTCTCAACCTTGGGCTCGGCCGGCGGCGTCGGAGCTTCTGCCGGCGGCGGAGTGACCTCTGCCGGCTTGGGCGCCGCCGGCTTGTTGTCGATGCCGCCCATGTAGTCGGGCTTGACCGCCACGCCCGACATGCCCAGCGACTTGAAATCCGCCACGACGTCGGTGTTGAGGACGTCCAGGTCGACGGGGTTCTCACCGATCCCGGGGAGGGCCCCGGCGTCGGAAAACTGCTTGATCGCCGGCACCGACCAGGCGCCGGCCAGCGGCATGACATTGTGATCGTCGTCATAGATCGCGCCCCAGAGCGGATAGCCGTTGGTGGAAACCGCGCGCCAGTCGTGAGTCCAGATGCGGTTCATGTTCGTATACAAGAGCGGTTTGACTCCGAACAGCTGTTCCGCCCGCTGCAAAAAAGCCAGTGAATATCCGACCGGATCCGGATGGTCGACCTCGAAATCCAGTGCCACGACTTCGCCCGGCTGCAGTTTCCCGACCAGGCCGTAAAAGTAGTCAGCTTCAGCGACCGGGTCGCTGCCGCCGGCAAAATAATAGTATCCCCGTGCGATTCCCACCCTGCGTGCCTCCAGCTGGTTGCGGCCGAACTGCGGATCCGGATAAAGGCCGATATTGCCGCCGCCTGCCTTCATTATGACGAAGTCGGTCGAGGTCAGCAGCGTGTCCCAGTCGATCGAACCCTGGGCTTTGGAGATGTCGATGCCCATGGTTGCGGCCTGCGCCTGGCTGGCGACCACGAGCACCATGGTAAACGACAGCAGGATTGCTATTGCGATTTTCCTCATGAAATTAGCTCCTTGTGGAGGAAAGGGGCCTGCAACAATTGGAAACAGGTGGGTTTTTGAATTATTGAGGCAGAACAGTTTGATGCGCGCTTATACACGCAGGAAGGGTCCACTTGGAAATTACGGTGGGAGTAAAACGCTGTGCCGCGGCACAGAGGGCTGGCGGCTAGTGGTCCGATTCCAGGACGCGGAACGTTCCTCGATCACGTCCTCAACGAGAGTACCACCCTGTGAGCGATGATGCAAACCAGCCAGGATTTCTTATAACGGCTCAGCCCTGGTGCTTGAGCGCCTCGTTCTGGAGGGATGCCTCCTCATCGGCCTGCAGCCGGGCCCCCTCGGAAAAAGAATCCCCTGGTATCTTCCTCTTCGTAGCCTTCGGGCTCGAGCTCCCTGAAGTCCCTCAGCGCCTCTTCCAGCCGCTGAATCCGCTGCCTGGTCCTGTAACCCCAGACGGCGAAGCCAATAAAAAACAGCAGGATGACAAAGGCGAAAACATACTGTGCGATGTTGAGTCCGAGATAACTGTTGTCCAGCACACTGGTGTCCATCAGTCCTCCACTCCTTGAGCCTTGATAAGTTTTTCCAGCATGCCCGTGTGTTTGAGCAGCTCCTCATCCTGGGCGTCGAGATGTTTGAGGATGTGCTCGATGTCGTGATAGCTGGTCATCGTGGTCTTGTAACTTTCGTCGGCGCGGATGGCCGCGCGCCGGCCCTGGATGTTCTGGCCCACCATGATCAGCGGCATCAGCAGCAGCTGGACGATATTGCCAAGAAACAGCAGGAATGCAAATGGATATGGATCGAAAGGCGCATTGTTGAAAAATGTTTGCCAGAGCATCCAGCCGGCCATGAACAAGGCAAAGAAATAGACCGCGTACATGGTGCCGATGGCGGTCGTTATGATCAGGGCGACCTTGTCCTGCGCCCCCAGCTGCTGCTCGTGCTTCTGGTTGATGTTCTCCGGCTGGTGGCGCTCGTGTTTCGGCGGCTCGAGTAATGGCATCTATTGGCTCCTTTAATGCCGCTGGATGGTTCTTTCGTGCCTCACCTGCGTCGGCATCATCAACAGGTAGATCAGGCGCGTGATCCCCAGGCCGACCAGCAGATAGAAGATCATGGCAACCAGTGAAGTCACCTCGAGCACGCTTCCGTCTGACGTCGGCTCGCCCACGAGGCCGAAGAACGGGGCCAGGAACAGGTGCGAGACCGTGTAGATGAAATTGGCGAAGGCGTTTTCCGGGTTGGCGCCAATAAGTTTCAGTATCACCCTGAGGCCGATGAGCGCCTCGAGGATGCCGAAGGCCAGCCAGATGATGCCATTGATGCGGCCGATCTGGTTCTCACGCTCGGCCACCCGGTCCTCTTCGAACTGCCGCTCCGTATGCTCGTCGACTTCGTAATGCTCCCGATGTTCCATCGGCATGGGACACATTTTCGTCCTCCCTCTCCAAGGCATGGCTGCGTCAAGGGATTTCTTCCCTGTAAGGGAATGATTCCACCGGGAGGGAGATTAAAACCCTGCGGGAGCCTCTGGGGGAGCGAGACCCGGGGGCCGGAAACCTACAGGGCCGGCTCGTCCCTGGGCTCGGCCTGGCCCAGCTCGGCCTCGAGCTCGACGCCGATCTCCTCAGCCGGCGGCCTCTTCTCACCGCGATGAAGATCGATCACCGGCAGGAACAGCGTGATGATGAGCGCCGCCAGCATGACGAAGATCCCAAGCACATAGACGTGACCGATCGATCCGGCCAGGGCTTCCTTGAGGATCTCGATGAAATGGGAAAAGCTGTCCTGCAGCTGGGGCTGCTGCGCCGCCGGCGCCTTCTCGATCAGCCCGGCCATCGCCTGCTGCCCGCCGGGTGAGAGAAAGCCCTGAAGCGAGTTGACGTCGATGCCGGTGATGGCATGCTCGGGGCTGATCTGGTTGACGGTCTGCACGAACGGTTCCGAGCCGAGGTTCACCAGCTGGTTGGCCAGGGCGTTGTTGAGCAGGCTGCCCATTATGGCCACGCCCACGGTGGCGCCGATGCTGCGGAAGAGCTGGATGCTCGCGGTCGCGACCCCCAGCCGGCTGCGGTCGAAGGCGCTCTGGACCACGATCGTGTAGATCGGGAAGGAGACCCCGATTCCGAGGCCGAGGATGACCATGTCGCTGATCAGGACGAGCTTGGAGGTATCGACCGCCAGGCGCGAGAAGAGCGCCATTCCCAGGAGCGATATGACCATGCCGACGATCGAGGAGACCTTGTACTTGCCGGTGCGGCTGATGATCTGGCCGGCGATGGCGCTGGAGACGATGATGCCGGCGCTCATCGGGGCCAGCACCAGCCCTGAGTTGGTCGCGGAAAAGCCCACGACGCTCTGGGCGTAAAGGGGGATGAAAGCCAGGGCGCCAAAGAGCGCGAACGATGTCAGGAAGGTGACCGCCACAGAAGTGCTCAGTCCCCTGTTGGCAAAGAGGTCGAGCGGCAGGATGGGCTCGCTGGCCCTGGTCTCGATCACGGCGAAGATCCCCAGCAGTAGCGGCGTCAGCGCGAAGAGGGTGATGATCTCCCGCGAGCCCCAGGGGTACTGGCTTCCTCCCCAGAGGAAGGCGAGCAGCAGCGACACCAGCGCCAGGCCCAGGGTCAGCGCCCCGAGGTAATCGATCGAATGCCTGAGCTTTTCCGGAGTGATCTTCGGCAGCGCGGCGATGAGCACCACGAGCGCGGCGATGCCGAAGGGGACGTTGATGTAGAAGATCCAGCGCCAGCTGAAGCTGTCGGTGAGCCAGCCGCCCACCAGCGGCCCGACAACGCTGGCGATGCCGAAGACGCCGCCGATGAGGCCCTGCCAGCGTCCCCGTTCGGCGGGAGAGAAGAGGTCGCCGATGATTGCGATCGAATTGACCATGATGGCGCCGCCCCCGATTCCCTGGAATGCCCGGAAGATGATCAGCTGCAGCATCGAGTGCGACTGGCCGCTGAGGATGGAGCCGAGCATGAAGATGATGATGCCGGCCACGTAGAAAAGCCGGCGCCCGTAGATGTCAGAGAGCTTGCCGTAGATGGGAATGGTGACAGTGGAGGCCAGCATGTAGGCGGAAAACACCCAGCTTAAGTGCTCGAGCCCCTGGAATTCCCTGACGATCTCGGGCATGGCCGTGGCGACGATCGTCTGGTCGAGCGCCGCCAGGAATATCGCCAGCAGGACCCCGACCATGGCGATGGCCTTTGATTTGTGATGAGCGTCTGTTTGCATCCGCAAAGGATAACAGCTTAAAGCGGTTATCTGAACTTTACCGCCACCATCGCCATGTCATCCCTCAGGTTGCCGCTGGAATATTCGACCGCTGCTTCCATCAGACGCTCGACGACCCGCTGTACCGGGTAACCGTTGAAGGAACCCAGTACTTCTATTACCTTGCCCTCGCCAAAAGGTTCGCCGCCGGGCGGCCTGGCTTCGATGAGGCCGTCGGTGTACATCAGCAGCGAGTTATCGGGGGCGGCCACCAGTCTGGTGGTCTTGAAACTGTAGTCGGAGAGGACCCCCAGAGGCACGGCCTGCTCGAATTCAAGCAGCATGGCTGTGCCGCGGCGGTAGATGATCGGCGGCGGATGCCCGGCGGAAGAATATTCGACGCTCTCGTCAACCGGATTCATCATCGCCAGGCCCATGGTGACGAATTTCTCCATCTTGATGTACCTGGCTACGGCCCGGTTGAGCAGCGTCAGGCAGTTGCCGGCGGAACGGCCGTCACCGATATAGGCCCGCAACATGTACTTGACCATGGCGGTGGCCGTGGCTGCTTCCAGGCCCTTGCCGCATACATCCCCGACGGCGACGGCGATCCTGCCGTCATCCAGTTCGATGAAATCGTAGAAATCGCCGCCGAGCCGGCTGTAGGAACTGGCCGAGCGGTAGATGAGACCCACCTCGAGATCATCCCTGACGGGGATATCGGGCAAAAGAGCGTTCTGGAGAGTATCGGCTACTTCGTGTTCCCGCTCGAAATTCTCGGTGCTGATCAGCGCCACCGAGCTCTGCGCCGCCAGCAGGGAGATCATTTCCTCGTCCTCGACGGTGAACTCAACGCCGCCGGCCTTATGGCTCATCATGAAATACCCGACCATGCGGCCGCGAATGCCACGCAGGACCCCGATCAGCAACCCGTTCAATTCAATATGCCCGTCGGGAAGCTCCAGCGGCTTTTCCAGATCGTCGAAGCTGATGCGGGCTGAATCCCGTTCGTCGAAGTCGGTCAGGCGCTCGATGCGCTTATGCACCATGGCCGAATCAGCGATGATGTCGCAGCGCTGCTCATACCAGGGCGCGTAATACATGGAGACCAGGTCGACCTTTCCCTTCCCCACGAAGATGATGGCGCCGACGCCGGCGGACGTGATCTCGGCGGCGCCGTCAAGCATTGTCTTCAGGAGTTTGGTTTTGTCGGTCTCGCGATTGAGTGAAAGTCCAATGCGGTGAAGGACCGCCAGGTCGGTGGCGTATGCCTGGATCTGGGTTCTGCTTGCCTGTGCGCGGCGGTAGAGTTTGGCATTCTCCAGGGCCATCGAGATCGAAGCGCCCAGCTTCTCGACAAAATCGATCTCCGACTGGCCGAACTCGACCTTGCCGCTATGATAACGAAAAGCAATGACGCCGATCGTCTCTTCCTTGGCGACCAGCGGCGATGCGATCGAGGAATAGATACTGAGTCTTTCCAGAACCCTGTTATCGAACCTGTCGTCGGCGAAGGCGTCGGTAACGGCCAGGGTCTCGCCGGTTTTCAGTATCTCGGCCGCAACCGGCGCGTTGTCAGCGGTAAGCGGCCCTCCTACGGGCGTATCGGCTGCCGCGCCGTAGGCGTAGCGAAACACCCATCCTTCGCCATCCTTCGCCGTCGCCAGGAAGTCCGATTCGGCATGCAGCGCGGCGGCCGCAGCTTCCATGACGTCCCGCATGATCTCATCAAAATCCAGCGACGAGCCAAGCACCAGGTTGATGTCGTTGAGCGCCTCGTTCAACTGGCGCGAACGCACTTTCTCGGTGACGTCGACAAGTGAGAAGACCAGCGCCCGCACCGTCCCCGAGGCATCCTTGACCGGTGTCAGCGACCAGTCCCAGTAAGTGAGGCCGCGCCAGGGCTGGCCGGGAAACTCGAAAGGCTTTTCCTTGAGCTTGACCGGTACGCCGGTATCGCGCACCCGCCTGAAGATAACTTCGTTTTCTTTATCGGGGAAGAGGTCAAAATGGTTTTTTCCGATCATCTCTTTCTTGGTCATGCGGCAGCTTTCAGCATAAGTCGAATTGACCGAGATGAAATTGAAATCGCGGTCCAGCAGAACCAGATTGGCCTCGGGCGAGTTCTCCATGACGATCTCCATGCGGTCCCGCTCGGCGGTCAAAGCTTCTTCCGCTTTCTTGCGAGCGCCGATGTCTTCAAAAACGGCCGCAAAATAGCCCTTTTTCGGACTTGAGACCGAGATAAACAGGTGCATCTCCAGAGGTTTAAAATCTACCTCGATGGTTTCGGCTATACCGGTGATCGCCACCCGGCCATAAATCTCGAAAAGCTCCGGATTCGTCTTCTTGATCTGAGGAATAACTTCGGTAACCTTGCGCCCGACCACGTTTTCCAGGCCGGTCAGTCTGGTGAAAGCGTTGTTTGCGGCGAGGTAAATGAAATCATCGGGCCGGCCTTCGTCATCATAGAGCATCTGGCAATAGGCGAATCCGTCCAGCATGTTCTCGAACAGCGAACGGTAACGCTCTTCGCTCTCGCGCAGCGCCTGCTCGGAGCGCTTGCGCTCGATGGCGTAATAGATCGTGCGCGAAAGCGTGAGGGGATCGGTCTCCCCCTTGACCAGATAATCCTGGGCTCCCTGATGAACCGCGGCGATGGCTACTTCTTCATCGTTGAGGCCGGTCTTGATGATGATCGGCACCGACGGGGCAGCTTCCTGGATCCGGGAAAACGTTTTCAGGCCGTGGCTGTCGGGCAGGTTCAGGTCGAGCAGGATAACATCAAACTCGCCCTGGCTGAGCTTCTTCCGGCCGGCGGCAAGCCCATCCGCCCAGTCGAGGACGAAAGGACTCCCGGGGATTTCCGCCAGCAGCTCCTTGGCCAGGCGCGCGTCGCCGGGGTTATCTTCAATCAGAAGGACTTTGAGCGGCTGGTTGTTCATTTTCTCCATTCGGGGGCAGCTTCACTATAGAGAGCCAGAAGTTCTCGATCGCCTTGATCACTTCGATGAACTGATCCAGGTTTATGGGTTTGGTGATGTAGCAGTTGCAATGGAGATCGTAGGTCCTGTAGATGTCCTGCTCCGCCTGCGAGACGGTAAGGACGACCACCGGAATCTGCCGGAGCTCGGGATCCTGCTTGATCTCCTCCAGAACCTCGCGTCCGTCCTTGCGCGGCAGGTTCAGGTCCAGCAGGATCAGGTCGGGCCGCTTCGCTTCCGCGAATTCGCCCTCGCGATGCAGGTAGGCCATCGCCTCCACGCCGTCGTTGACCACCTCGAGATTATTGAGCACCTTGGTTTCCTTGAGGGCCTCCTGGGTCAGGCGGACGTCGCCGGGATTATCCTCGACCAGCAATATCTCAATAAGCTTGGGCATCATTTCCTATCCCTTCATTCATGTTCGATCCTTTTCCCGCGTTGACATGGTTGATTTTTCAAGCTGGCCGGCATCGTCCCGTATGGTGAAATAAAAGGTCGACCCCTCACCGGGCTTCGATTCTACCCACAATCGCCCGCCGTGCCGCTCGATGATACGCTTGCAGACAGCCAGGCCTATGCCGGTTCCCGGATATTCGGTATTGCCGTGAAGCCTCTGGAAGATGATGAATATGCGGTCCCGGAATTCCGGGTCGATGCCGATGCCGTTGTCGCTGACCGAGAACCGCCATTCGCCGCCGGCGCGCTCCGCCTGGACGTGGATCTGCGGCGGCCGCTCTCCCCGGAACTTGATGGCGTTGCTGATCAGATTCTGAAACAGCTGGTTCATCTGCGACTGATCGCCCTCGATCACCGGCAGCGTGCCATAAGTGACCCTCGCGCCTGTTTCCCGTATCGTTATCTGCAGCGTATCGAGAACCTTATGAAGGATCTGCTCGCAGTCAACCGAACTGAAGTCCTTGCCCCGCGTGCCCACGCGCGAATAGAGCAGAAGATCGTTGATCATTGCCTGCATGCGATTGGCGCCGTCGACCGCGAAATCGATGAATTCCTTGGCGTCGCTGTCCAGCTTTCCGGAGTAGCGGCTGTAAAGCAGCTGCAGGAAGCTGGCGATCATCCGCAGCGGCTCCTGAAGGTCGTGCGAAGCCACGTAGGCGAACTGCTGCAGCTCGTCGTTGGAGCGCTCCAGCTTGCCCATCGTCGCACGCAGCTCCTCTTCGGTCTGCTTGATGTCCTCGAGGATGTTGAGGGTGGCTTTCTGGGTATCTTCGAGGCGAAGCTTCTCGTCTTCCATGTCCTCGAGGATGTTCGTCATCGCCCTCTGGACATCGAGGACGGCCTGCTCTTTTTCCTCGGGGCTTTCCTCGGGAAGGCAATCGCTTGTCGCTTCGATGGCCATCTTAAACCTGTCCCCGCTCACGCGATTGCCGTTTGAGCTCTTCGAGCTCCTTCTTGAGCTCGATCATCTTCAGCTCGCGCCCCACGGTGAGCTTCTGGAAGCGCTCCAGCTCGGCCAGCCGGTCGAGCTCTTTCTTTCGCTGCGCCGCGACCTGGGCCTCGGCCTGCCGCTTCTGGGCGGTGACGTCGCGGGCGGCGGCGAAGACGCCCAGCACGTTGCCCTGGACGTCCTTGAAGACGGAGGCGTTATAAAGAACATCCGCAAGGTTACCGGAGATATGGCGGATGGTCAACGGATAGTCGGTGACAGAGCCCTCGGAGAAGACCCGCATGTACCCCTCCCTGGCCTTGTCAGGCTCGGTGAAATAGTTGGAGAAGTCGGTGCCGATCAGTTCCTCGCGCGGCACGCCCGTGACCTTGATCGTGGCCTCGTTGACGTCGGTGATCTTGCCCTCGGGGCTGATGGTCACCAGCGGGTCGAGGCTGGCTTCGATCAGGCTGCGGGCGTACTGGGCGGCCTGCTTCAGGGGGGTGATCCCCCGCGCTATCGTGGAGATGCCGGCTATCTCGCCATCGGCGTTCCTGATCGCCGAGAGCGCCAGGGAGACGTCGATGATGGTGCCGTCTTTCTTCTTCCGTTCAGTCTCGTAATGATGAAGGCTCTTCCCATCCTTCACCTCCTCGACAAAAGCTGGAAGCTCGTCTTCGTGCCCCGGAGGGACAAGGATGCCGATCGACTTGCCGACGACCTCCTTCTCGGAGTAACCGTAAAGCTTCTCAGCCCCTTTGTTCCAGCTGGTTATGATGCCGTCAAGGGTCTTGCCGATGATGGCGTCGTCCGAGGACTGGACGATTGCGGCCAGAAGATAGATCTCTTCCTGTTTGACTTCATTGGTTTCAGTCATGGCGATCCTTCAGTTCACATCTATTCTTCTGAGCTGATGTCGCGCGAATATATGGCCATGCTGTTTATCTTGCCACGGGTGTCGAACAGCGGATGAACGGAATAGCGGCGGCGGGTTCCCCCATGCACGGCCTCAAAGTCGCTAGGATGCCCGGTTCGAAAAACCTTTTTAACGCTTGCGGTCAACTCCCCGGCTGCTTCCGGCGGCAACAGTTCGTACAGGTTCTTTTCCAGCGGATCCGCAGTAGCGCCTCCCAGCAACCTGGCGCCTTTCTCATTCATACCCAGAAGCGTGCCGTCCGTATCAACCAGCATTGCCGAGTCGACGCTGGCGTCGAGCAGCACCCGGGTCAGCTCCACGCTCTGCTTCAGCGCCTCTTCAGCCATCTTGCGGCTGGTGATGTCCTGCCCCTGGGCGATCGTCGCCTGCAGGGTGGAACCATCGGGGGCGTAAACGTTGGCCGAATTCCACAGGGCGATCCTCACCTTGCCGTCCTTGCGCCTGATGGGGATCTCGACCGATTCCCAGAACTCGCCGCTTAGCGTCCGGGCGATGCGGGCCAGCGATTCCTCGCGTGAGTCTTCCGGGAATAGCATCCGCAGGTCCTGACCGATCACTTCACCGGCCGCATAACCGGTCAACCGCTCAAAGGCGTTATTGAACCGCGTGATGCGCAGAGCGAAATTCCAGACGATTATGGGGGCGTTGGCATTGTTGAACAGGCTTTCGAGGTAATCGCTCGTCTGGCGCAGCGATTCCTCGGCCTGCTTGCGGTCGGTGATGTCCTGGATCGTGACCAGGACCTCGGGCACACCGCGGACATCGAGCTTCGAAGTGGAGAGCAGAAAAGTGACTTCCTCGGTCTTGCCGTCAACCACCAGCGGCCGGCTCGCCTCCAGCTGGCTGCGGCTTAAACCATCCTCGAATGTCTCGGCGATGGTCAGACGCACGGGGCACTTCTGGCAATGGGAGCCGAAACCGCAACCCTCAGGTTCGTCGAGCGAGTTGAGGCAACCCAGCGCCTCGCCGGCCCTCCTGCTGAGCAGTTCGGTGGATTCGGCTCCGGCAAAGCTTTCGGCGAAGCGGTTGACCTTGCGGACGCGGCGTTCGCTGTCCACCAGCATCATGATCAGGGGGGCGTTGTCGTAGATCGCCGACAGCTCTTCCTCGCGCTCGAGGATGGCCTGCCGCGCCAGCCGGTTCTCTGAAGTCTCCAGGGTCTGCCACTCGCCATCGCGCCTGACGATGGCGAACTCATGGTTGGCCACCACGTCCATTATTTCGACACCGCCACACTTCTCGAGCGAGTAGGTGCAAAGCACCTTGAGCCGGTCCTGCATGACGCCGTTGATGGCGGCCTCGTAATCGGCGAAGTCGCACCACTGGGAATCCTCGAGCCAGGCGGTGTTGCCGGTGACGCGCATGCCGGCGAAACCCCTGCCGATGGCCTGCTCGAATTTCTCCACCCATCCGGCCAGAACACGATCGGCGTCGAAGTAGCCGTCCTTCATGTACCAGTCCGTGCAAGAGAATATCTCCATGCTGCCCTTTTCCAGATATTCATCGAAGTCCGGCACCCTGGCGCGCATGGCGGCAAGGGCTTCGTCGACGCTGATCGGCTCGGAGGTGACCCAGACGCAGAACTCGTTATTCTCAAGCCCCGCCTGGAAATACGGGACCAGGGCGTCGAAAAGGTCCTCGGCGGTCTGGTAGAAAAGGCAGAAATGGCCACCCTGAGGGGAGCGGCCGAACAGTTCCTGAATTGTTTTCCCCTGGGAAAGTTCCATACTGATGGCCTTGGAAAGACAATTGGTTGTCGGGCAGTGACTTGCTGAAAATCATGATACCACTAAATTGCCTTTTTTCGCATGTCCCCACCAGTGAGGATAAGCCTGTAAATGCGGCAATTATTTACAGAGACTTTACATGAACTTAATAACCGGGCGGGTGGACGGTGCTAGAATTTATCTTGTTTTTAACTATGAAGGCTCGGCCGCTGCCGCTGCCCTCGAGGAGGTAAGCAGTATGCTCAAAAGACATAAATTTCCATTGTTTGGCGTCCTGGTCGCCGTTATCGTCGTGATAGCCGGGCTGGGAAGCTATGCACTGGCGCAATCCGGGGACTCCGGACAGGCGCCGGCAACACAAAGTGACGGCACTTCCAGGCACGTCGATTACGACGTCAACCTGCAGGTGACCGGTGACCTTTCCGCGGTCAATCCCAAACTGCAGGGCATCCTGCCGCTGAATCTCGAGGCGACCGGCAGCGCCGATGTGCAGAAGGGCGACAATGGCCCCCAGGTGCAGGGCAACCTGCAGCTGAGCGGCGTCGACGCCATCGTGCAGAAGCTGACCGCCGGTAACGGCGGCGGTGGCAACGCGGCCCTGGGCGGCCTGGTCAACGGCGCCCTGTCAGACCTGCAGTTCGTCGCCATCGACAAGGACATCTACGTCAAGCTCGGCGGCGCCTGGTACGACACCGGCAGCCTCGAGGGACACCACGGCCAGAAGCCTGACGCCGAGAATTCCGGCGGCGCGGCCAAGCCCGACAAGGCCGCCATCGCGGCAGCCTTCCCGGGTGGACCCAAGGCGCTGCTGAAAGACGTCAAGACCGTGGGGCAGGAAGACATCGACGGCGTGACCGCGACCCATACTTCCGCCACCGTTGACGTCGACAAGGCGCTCGCGGAAGCATCGACCGCCGCCAGGAACGCCGGCAAGACGGCCGAGGCCGACCGCCTCGACGCCGCCAGGGCCCAGATCGAAAGCGCCGTCAAGCAGGTCAACCTTGACTGGTGGATCGACGGCAGCGGCAACCTGGTCCAGGCCAAGGCAGCGATCGAGATCAACCCGTCTTCACTGGCAGGGCTGGTGCCGCAGAAAGCTGGCAGCACTGACTCCGCCAGGATCGATTCCGTCCTCAAGGGAATCACCTCGGTCAAGCTGGACGCGACCGTCAAGTTCTCGCACTTCGGCGAGTCATTCCAGATCACCAGGCCTGACGGCACCATCACGCCGCTCAAGGGCCTGATCGGCCCGTTCGGCGTCCACAAAGGCAGCAGCGACTCCGGACAGCCGGGCGAACATCGCGGACGCGGGACCGGTACGTCTACTAACGGGTAATCAAGGCACTAGCTGGTATATATGATCGGGGCGGCCCTTCGGGCCGCCCCTTTCTCTGAGCAGATCACCCCGCCTGCATTACTACAGGCAACCTGTTTTTTTATTCTGCGGGCGACGGGTATATATAATGCTGTGGGCGGTTGCCCGGTCACACGCAATGAGGGGTTGCCCGGTCACATGAACAGGAGCGGGACATCAACGAATATGTAATAGAGACCACGGACTTAAGCAAAGCCTACGGCGAGAACATCATGGCCGTGGACGGTCTCTCGATGAAGGTAAAACGCGGCGAAGTCTACGGCTTTGTCGGCCCCAACGGCGCCGGCAAGACGACCACTCTGCGGATGCTGCTGGGGCTGGTGCGCCCGACCTCGGGTTCCTGCACCGTGCTGGGCAGGAAACCCGGCAGCCCCGAGGCGCTGGCGCGCTTGGGCTCTCTGGTGGAAACGCCGGCTTTCTATCCTTTCCTTTCCGGGCGCGACAACCTTCGGGTGATGGCGCGCCATGCGGACGTCGATTACTCCCGCATCGGGCCGGTCCTCGAAGAAGTCGAACTTTCCAAGCGGGCAGGCAGCCGCTTTAAAACTTACTCACTGGGAATGAAGCAGCGGCTGGGAATGGCCGCGGCGCTGCTCAAGGACCCCGAACTGCTCATCCTGGACGAGCCCACAAACGGTCTAGACCCGGCCGGCATGGCCGAGATGCGGCGGCTGATCCGCCAGCTGGGCAGGGACAACCGCACGGTGCTGCTCTCCAGCCACCTGATGGGCGAGCTGGAGCAGATATGTGACCGCGTTGGCGTCGTCAAGGCGGGAAAAGTCGTCACCGAAGGGACGATGGACGATCTGCGCAGCGGGCAGAGGCTGCGCCTGCAGGCCGATCCCATAGACAAGGCGCGCCTGCTTCTGGCTTCGATGTCGGGAATCGGCAAGATGGAATCGATGGACACAAACGTGCTCATTGTAGAGGCCGACCCGTCGCGCGCCGCCGAGATCAACCGTCTGCTGGTGACCTCGGGCATCGAGGTCAGCGAGATCAGCACCATCCAGCTTTCACTGGAGAGCGTCTTCCTGGACCTGACCGAGGCGCCGGACGCAAGACATTCGGAGCCTCTTGCTGCCCTGGAGAGGAGCGGGAATGAATAGCCTGATCGCGGAGCTGTTGCTGCTGAGAAAGCGCGCCGCCGTATGGGTCCTGCTCGGATTCTGGCTGGGTGCGTCACTGCTGTTCACATATATACTGCCTTACGTCGCCTTTCTCAGGGGCCTCGCCTTTCACCGGAACATTTCGGGCCTGGTCCTCTTGCAGTTGATATTGCCGCAGAACATCATCTCCAACGCGCTTAACTCGGTCTCGTTCTTCGGCGTCGTGTTCGTGCTCATCCTGGCGGTGCTTTCGATGGGAAGTGAATTCTCCTGGGGAACGCTGACGCCGGTCTTCACGCAGAAGGCCAGCCGCACCAGGATATTCTTCTCCAAGACAGGCGCCCTCGCCATAGCGCTGGTGCCGTTCGTGGTCCTCGTCTTTTTTATCGGGCTCCTGTTCAGCCTGTATGTCGCCTGGCGTGAAGGACAGACCGTGCTGCTGCCGCCGCTATGGGACGTCGTGCGGGCGCTGGGCGCAGCCTGGTTGATCATGGCTGCGTGGAGCGCTTTTGGCATTTTGATATCGATCCTGTCTAGTGGTACCGCGCTGGCTATCGGCCTGGGCATCATCTACAGCCTGGTCGTCGAGAACGTCATCGCCGGTTTCAGCAGCCAGATCGATTTCCTGCTGCAGATATCCAAGGGCTTGTTGCGGACTAACGGCACCGCGCTGATCTCGGCTCTGGGGGTTTCCATGCAGTCGGGAGGCGGGGGCGGCGGCGGAGGCGGCGGAGGCTTTGCCGGGCCGTCCGTGCCTACATTACAGGCGGCCCTGGTGATGACTGCCTATGTTGTGCTTTTCCTGGGAGTCTCGGCGTATATCCTGCGCCGCAGGGACGTAGCCGGAGCCGGCTAGGCTGGTGGCCGGTGGAACCCACCGGCATCAGGCGCCTCAGGTGCAGTCCCCTGGCAATGGCCCCGGATAGCTGAAGTAGTTTCCGCAGCCATCGCCGGCAAAGACATACACGGTCGATCTGAAGCTGCCGCCCGCCAGCAGGGCTTGCGGCAGGGAGTACTGAACGGTAAGCTCCGCAATTCCGTATCCGGCGATGTTGCCGACGTTGATCGGGATATTCGTAGCGGTCACGCCATTAGTGTTGACCGTGCCCATGACATATACGTTCTGGGCCTCACCGGGTCCGTGATTGGTGATCCTGTCGTCCACCGACAGATTTCCGGAAATGTAGTCGGCATAACTGGGCCAGTAGGCCCGGATCTGGCTGAAGCCGAGCTGCGGTTGCCCGCAGACCGGGGTGATCGCAGCCGTAGCCTGGCCTGTAGCCGTAGCTTGGCCCGCGGCTGTCACTTCGCTTGTGACCCTGGCTTCACCTGCGGCCGCCATTGCGGTTCCGGCTGCCACTGCGCCGAGCAGCGACACAAGAACTATCAGAAATGAAAGGCTGACGCCCAGCCTCAAGCTCCCCATTGCCCCTCCACAAGTTGATATTGATAACTATTTGGGATGTGATGGTAACATAAAATACGGGCCGGTTAAACAGGCGCGGGGCTCTTCCACGGGTCACCCAAGGTCCACCATCTCTGGGAAAACTCCCCGCCTGGCCCCAGACTGACCCAATGAGGCCAGATTATCAGCCTCATATGGCCGGATCGGCCCCTCCATCTTTACTTACCTAATCGAGATAGTATAATTAGTTAGGAATTTTTATTTATATGCCTGAAGTCTTGCCCGCAATAATGACAGAATCCAAGAGCAGCAGGGACATTACCGACTACCTACGCGGTCTGGGCGTCATCGCCGTTCTGATCACGCACTATTCGGGCATGTACGACTCTGACTTCTATTCGCATTACCTCAGCAACTACGGCAACGCCTTCATGGCGATCTTCTTCATCCTGGCCGGCTATGGCGGTTTTTTCTCCTTTGAGAAGCGCTTCGCCGCCCACAATACCAGCTTCCGCGTCATCGCCAAGTATCTCCTGGACAGGGTCCTGAGGATCTACCCTCTCTACTGGGTGGCACTGCTGCTGACGGCGTTCATCGAGCCCCAGTACTTTCCCGTCGGCGACATGAGCATCGCGCAACTGCTGGCCGTCGTCGCCGCCCTGCCTGTCGTCACCACTCCCCTGTGGTTCATCAGCTCGATAATCCAGTGCTACATATTTGCGCCGTTCCTCTACATGATCCTCAAGAAGATCCGCGTGCGAAAATTCATCCTGTTCAATCTGGCCCTGGGCGCCGTGCTGCTGCTGGTAAGCCAGGATTACATGGAGTTTGTGGGGCGCCTCCAGCGATTGACATCGTGGACGATTCCTGACCCGAATGTGATCCTCTACCGTGGCATCTTCCTGGGGAACGTCCTGCTGTTCTCGCTGGGGTTGATGACACCGGGGCTGATCCGTGAGTACGGAGAGAGGATGAGAAGCTGGGTGGTATTTCTTGTTTCAGCCGGTTCGCTGCTGGGTCTGTCGTTCATTCTCAGGTACGACGTGCTGGTGCTTCAGCGCGGCCAGCTGATCGCCGAGGTGGGCTACTACTCCAGCGTATTCTTCTTCTGCTGGTCGACGGTAGTGGTGAAACCGATGCTGCCCATGAAAGGCCTCATCGGCCTGATGGGCCGATATTCCTATTCGCTCTATCTTTTCCACGCACTTCTATTCCAGATCCTGATCATGGTCAACCTGTTCCAGAAACGGCTGCCGCTCAGCCTGGCCATCGTGTTCCTGCTGTTCCCGCCTCTCATCTGGTTCTGCATCGTTTCCGAGAAAGGTGCGCGCGCTTTTCGCAACCGGGTCTGGCGTTTCGCCAGAAGGAAGATCGCACCGGCCGAAGCCGGCAGTGAGCCCATCGCCTCCTGACCGGGCGCCCTTTTGGATGAAACCAACAATACCAGGGATGTAACCAGCTATCTTCGCGGACTGGGCATCATCGCCGTCGTGATCACCCACTACGCCGGCATGTACGATCCCGATTTCTACGATCAGTATCTCAACGGCTATGGCTACGGCTTCATGTCGGTCTTTTTCATCCTGGCCGGCTACGGCGCCTTCCATTCGTTCGAAAAGAGGTTTGCCGGCGGCGGCGGAAGCTATCAGGTGATCTGGCGTTACTATCTCGACCGGCTGCTGAGGATCTATCCGCTATTCTGGGCCGCGCTTACCCTGACGGCGATACTCCAGCCCGATCTGTTTCCGGTGAGGCAGATGGGCGTCGCCGGGATAATCGGGGTCTACGCAGGATCCCCATTCCTCACTTCGCCTTTCTGGTTCATCAGCTCGATCGTGATGTGCTATTTCTTATCGCCGTTTCTGTATCTGCTTCGCAAAAAACTGGGCGGCCGCAATTACATGTTCTTCAATCTGGCTCTCATGGCCGCTTTGCTGCTGGTCAGCTGGAAGTACGGGGAAGTTATAAAGAAGTTTCATGACATCACCTCGATAACTGTCCCGGTGCCCAACGAGACGCTGTTCGAGGGAATATTCCTGGGCAACGTATTCCTGTTCTCTCTCGGCCTGATGCTGCCATGGCTGCTTGGCGCCTATGGCGAGAGGATGAAGCACTCGGCGGTGTTCATAATATCCGGCTACTCCTTTCTGGGGCTGGCGATCCTGTTGAGATATGACCTCAACGTTCTGCGCAAATATCAAGTGCTGATCGCCACAGGCTACCTGTCCAGCATATTTTTCTTCACCTGGTCGGCGATCGCCCAGAAGCCGAAGCTGCCGCTGCCGGGGGTGATCGCCCGCATGGGGCGTGACTCATATTCGATCTACCTTTTCCATACGCTCATGTTTCAGGTATTGATCCTGGTCAACCTCTTCAATATCCGCTTTCCTGCCGGACTGATGATCGCGCTGGTTTTCTTCCTCCTGCTTGTATGGCTGTGCGGCTATTCCGAGCGGGGCGGGCGCTGGCTGCGCGACCGGGCATGGAAAGCCGGCAGCCGCAGATTCGGCGCCGCCGCGCCGACCGCAATCTGAGGCAACCTTCCTCCCTCCTGTTTTTTGCCGCCCGGAAATCGGGTAACATCCGTTTGCGTAGCTAACCAGCGGATGAAAGGAACTTCAGATGAAGGTTGTCATTGTCGGCGGGGTCGCCGGCGGGGCCTCGGCGGCGGCGCGCCTGCGCCGGCTCGACGAGGAAGTGGAGATCGTGATGCTGGAGCGCGGCGACTACGTGTCGTTCGCCAACTGCGGCCTTCCCTATCACATCGGCGGCGACATCAAAAAACGCGGCGACCTGCTGATCGCGACTCCGGAGCACTTCCGCGAGCAATTCAATATCGACGTGAGGACCGGCCACGAGGCGACGACCATAGACCGCGCCGGCAAATCGGTGCGGGTAAGAGAGCGCGCCAGCGGCCGGGAGTACGACCAGCCATACGACAAGCTGATCCTGAGCCAGGGCGCGGCGCCGCTCAGGCCGCCGCTGCCGGGCATCGATCATGAGCGCGTGCTGGTGCTGCGCGACATCTCCGACATGGACACGATCGAGCGGGTCGTCAGCGCCGACGCCGGGCACGCCGTGGTCATCGGAGCCGGCTACATCGGCCTCGAGATGACCGAAGCGCTGGTGCAGCGTGGCCTCGAGGTCGACCTGGTGGAGATGCAGGACCGGGTACTGCCCATCCTCGATCCGGAGATGGTCTGCGAGCTGCAGAACCACCTGGAGGAAAAGGGTGTGCGGGTGCATCTGGGCGCCGGAGTCAAAAGCTTTGCCGAAGCCGGCGGCGGGCGTGTCGCCGTGGAACTCGGCGGCGGCGGGACCCTCACTGCCGACCTGGCGCTGCTGGCGGTGGGCGTGCGCCCCGAGACCGGCCTGGCCGCGGCGGCTGGACTGGAACTGGGCACCAGCGGCGGTGTCAGGGTGGACGGCCGCATGTTGACCTCCGACCCCGACATCTACGCCGTCGGCGACATGGTCGAGGTCGAAGAGACCGTTACCGGCGAGCGGGTGAACATACCGCTGGCGGGACCGGCCAACCGGCAGGGACGCATCGCCGCGGACCACCTCGGCGGACGCAAGAGTTCCTACACGACCACGCAGGGGACCGCCATCGTCAAGGTGTTCGGCCAGACGGCCGCGATCACCGGCGCTTCCGAGCAGACCCTGCGGCCTCTGGGGCGCGCCTATGAAAAGATCCACATCCATCCGTTCGGACATGCGTCGTATTATCCCGGCACCGGCCACATGCATCTGAAGATGCTCTTCGACCCCGAAGACGGCAAGGTGCTGGGCGCCCAGATCGTCGGGCGCGACGGCGTCGACAAGCGCATCGACGTCTTCGCCGTGGCGATCCGCGCCGGGCTCACGGTGCACGACCTCGAACAGCAGGAACTCGCCTACGCCCCGCCCTACGGCTCGGCCAAGGACGCGGTCAACATGGCCGGTTTCGTCGGCGCCAACGTCATGGACGGCATCGTCCGTTTCTGGTACGCCGAAGACCATCCGGAAAAGACCGCGGCGGGAACCGTGCTCGACGTGCGCACTCCCAAGGAATATAAACAGGGGCATGTCAGCGGCGCCGTGCTTGTTCCCGTGGATGAAGTGAGGTCAAGGATCGAGGAGATCCGGAAGCTGCCGGAACCTTTCTACATTTACTGCTACACCGGCATCCGCAGCTACATGGCCTACCGAATCCTCAAGGCCGCCGGCTTCAGCGACATCTATAACCTTTCAGGAGGCTGGCGCACATACAACTGCGTCCACCGGATGAGGCTGGAGGACGGGCAGCTGTCGGCGCGGTATACGGAGTAGCGGGCGGCAAGTGAGCGTTAACTGAGCAGCGCGCCGGATTCGGCCGTGGCGTCCCTGCCGGGGAATCGCTACCCGACGATCTCCACGAGCTCGATGTCGAAGGTGAGGTCCTTGCCGGCCAGCGGATGGTTGGCGTCGAGCGTGACCGACTTGTCGTCGACCTCGGTTATCGTCATCGACACCGGTGTGCCGTCTTCCTGATGGGAATGAAGGCGCTGGCCCACCTGCGGATCGAGGCGCGGCGGCATCTCCCCGCGGTCCACGGTCAGGACCAGGTCCTCATTGCGATGTCCGTAGGCTTCACCGGCGGGGATCCTGGCGACGGCTGATTCGCCCGGGCTCATCCCCAGAACCGCCTTCTCAAAGCCCGGTATCACCGAACAGCCGTCGAGCTTGAACTGTAACGGCTCGCCGCTCTCGCGGGAGCTGTCGAACTCGGTGCCGTCATCCAGCCTGCCGGTGTAATGAACCCTGACTGTATCGCCCGCTTTGGCCTGCGCCATCTTGCTCCCCTTTCCAGGTGGATTTCCAAAATTGTCTGCGGCCTGTCGAATACGTCGACGGGCCTGCCGGTTCAGCGCGCGCCTGCCGCCGAGCCCCACGCCGCCAGATGCCGGTCGCTCACCGGCTCGAGGTGGAAATGGCCGAGCCCCGCCGACTCCAGCTGCCCGCAGACCTCTTCCAAAGTGTACGCGGCAAGCAGCGAGTTATAAAAGTCGCGCTTCAATATCTCCGGTTCGCCGGCCATATAAACTTCTGTGAGGCGGCGCGCCTCGGTCCCGTCCTGCGGCCTCATCAGGTCCATGATGAACACCGGCGCCGGCGGCAGGGAGAGATCCTTGGCCGCCTGCCAGATTATTGAGGCGTCGGCAAGATGGTGCAAGAGGCTGTTGCTGATGACGGCATCGTAGCCGGCGCGGGGAATGGCGGAATAATCGGGAAGCAGCCCGCGGTGGAGCTCGACTCGCCCCACGAGATCGGGGGCGGCCGCCAGGAGTTCTTCCCCGCAGGCAAGCATCGCCTGCGAGCCGTCGATGCCGTGAACCGTGCAAGCCGTGTGCGAGCGGGCAAAGCGCATGGCGATGTCACCGGGACCGCAACCCAGGTCGAGGACGTAGCCTTCGACGGCGATGTCAGAGAACGCTTCGCTAAAAAGTTCGATGAAACGGTTATGCGGCTGGCGGAAGTCAGCGCCGGCGTAAGCGCGCGCCTGGGCTTCCTCTTCCATCAACTCGGGTTCGGGGATTCGCTTCATGCGCTTATTTTAGCCTGTATCGCCAGGCGCGTCACAGATCAGGCGCATGACGTAAAATGTGACGCCGGTATCAGCGCTTGCGCATGACGCAGAAGAGCGCCTTGGGCGACTCCTCCAGATTCTTGCCCCTGAAATAGGTGTGGTCGATGGCGAGGATCTCAAAAGCGGGATCGAACAGGCTCTTGATCTCATCGGGCGCGATGCGGTACGGACCTTCCCTCATCTTCTCGAGATTGCTGAAGCATTTGAGGAAGAGATAGCCGCCGTGCTTGATCAGGCGGCTGACGGCGGGTATATACTCGCGGCGGCGCTTCGGTGGGAAAACGTGAAAACAGCCGCGGTCGAAGATGACGTCGAAGGCGCGCATCAGGCGGCTTTCGAGAATGTTGTCCTGATGGAAGTCGATATCTAGGCCTTCGTCTTTGGCCCGCAGGCAGGCTTTTTTGACCGCGGTGCCGGCGATGTCCATGGCGGTAACCCTAAAGCCGCGCTCGGCCATGGCGATGGCCTGTGTGCCCGGCCCCGTGCACAGGTCGAGCATCTCACCGGAGGCAATGTGGTAGCGCTCGATCGCCGCGGCAAAATCGGGGTCGAGCCCGGGATAGAACCAGGGCAGCGTCTCGACGTCCCGTTCCTCGTAGAGCCTTTCCCAACTTGCATCTTCGCGTTTCCTGCTCATGTTAGGTCCTGGCTGACATGGATGGGTGTTCTTTATTTTCCCCAAAAAGAGACTAATTATGCAAGGTGTATATAAACATGCGGCGGGTATAAGAACTTTGCGGGATTCCTCGCGAGAACGCGAAATCAGAGACATGAATACATACAAAGGCACGACAAAGGAGGACACGAGATGGCAACCGAGCACATAGTCGATCAACAGGAGACTTTCGAGCAGGGAATCAAGGACTGGCAGGAGATCGAGGATGAGACCATAGCTTCCTGCGACAAGATCCTGGGCTCCACCAGCAATGTCCTGGTGAGGACGGTCGCCGACATCATCAAGGCTGATTCCCAGAAGCACAAGGAAGTGCTCGGCGTCATCACCCAGGCGCTCACCGGCACCATCTCGCTGCAGCCTGAGGAGCTCGGCGAGATGTCAGAGCTGCTGGAAAAACATCTCGACCTGGAGATGAACACGGTAACGCTGGCTTCCGAGCAGCTCGAGCGCAGCCGCAATTTCGTCGTCGACCATCTGGTCTCTTATCTGCTCGAGGATGAGAAGAAGCACTTCCTGCTGCTGCGGCAGCTGAACGATTTCAAGAAGAAGCTTTACCCGTATGCGTAGGGCAGTGCGGACGTGCCGGCGCTAATGCATGCGCGATGCCGCGCCGGTGACTAGAGCCCAGCGGGAGTGATCTTGTAGTCGAACGAGTAGCCGTCAGCGGCCGCGGCCGCTTCGATGCTGCCACGTATTTCCTTGAAGTCAAATTTGTAGTCGTAGTCCTTGCCGAAGAGGCTCGACTGCTCCTCGATCGTGCCCTCGCGCGGGCCGGCTCCGGTCCTGTAGGTTTCTTTCTTGAAGCCGAAGCCGGGCGACATGCCGCTGTCGAAGCCGCCGCTGCTGGAGAGCCCCGAGCCCGATTCCTTGAGCATCTCGCTGAAGCGGATGGTTTTGGTTGCGTCGTCGATGCGGAACTTGGCGATGTACTCCAGTTTCTTTTTCGAGAGGAAGGCCTTGCGCTCGGCGATGACGGCCTTAATGGTCCAGACGCCTTTCTTCTCCTTGAACTCTGCGCTCATGCCCTCCGCGATCTTCCTGATTTCGTCGATGGCGCTCATGTTCTCCGGACCTCCCTGTCGTTTAGGTGTCGTCTTCGGTCACGCCGCATCTTGGAGAGAACCTGAAACGGCACTTTAGTCTTCATCAAATAAAGCCTTGGCCCGTTTTTCTACATCCTTGATCCGGTCGTAAAATTCTTTTCTGTTGCCCACCTTCAAAACCAACACAAGCAATTTCCGGGCTCTCACAGTATAGGCAATTCGATAATTGCCGCTTCTTATCCGATAAATATCGGCGCCAATAAGTTTCTTGGAACCTTCGGCATATGGATCGTCCGCCAAACTCTCAATGCATTGAGCCAGCCGTTTTTTGTCACGCTTGCCCAGCTTCTGGCTTAATTTTCTCAGTTCACGTTCGGCTGCGGGGGAAAATTCGACGCGGTATTTCAATGGCTAGAAGCCAAGCTCTTTCTTCAGCTCAACCCAAGACTTGGTTCCCTTCTTGTCTGCCTCTTTGAGGGCTTCCAGTGCATCTATCAGGTCTAGCCGATCCTCCAGTTCTTCCAGAATCTTTACATCTTCCATTGGTACGATTGCCGCTACCTCTTTGCCCTGGCGTGTGATAACTACCCGTTCCTTTCCGTACTCAGCCAGGCTCAATGTGCCGGATATGTCCTTTTTTGCAGCTGTCGCTGAGATAACGTTCATGTCCAATCCTTCCAACTATAGTCATTATAACCAAAATAGCCAAAATATATCTTCTGGCTATTATGTACTATATTGTACTTGTCGGTAACTTTTTTTTCAAGATTACGAATCAATGCTGAATGGGCTGACGGCGGCGTGATCATCCCGTAAGGTCCACTTGACATGGCCTGGTAAAAATGGTCACTCAGCTAAGCTGCTTTCCCAAAATACCACAATTCCTCAAACTGTCTGGGGCTGACATACCCCAGATAGGAATGAAGCCTTTTTGAGTTATAGAACATCTCCAGATAATCAATGATGTCTCTTTTGGCTTCCTCTCTGGTCTGGTAGCTTCTCCAGGACACCCGCTCCGTCTTTAACTGACCTTCGAAACCGAGTTGCTTGAGAAAACGAATTAGGTCTTTGCGTTTTACCGCACCGAACTGCGGTATTAAGCTACATCTTTGATGGAGAGCTCAATGCCGCCCGCTGTAGGTAGCGGCAGATTTTTCGAGACTCGGAATAAAATCCATTCCTTCAGGACCTCTTCAAGTTCCACTTTGCATTCCTCAAGAGCGGATACGTTGGCGTAAACCCCCTCAAAACCAGGGATCTCACCATAGAATGTGCCATCGTCAGCCCAAATCTCATATTTCGCCCGTCGCATGGCTTCGTAAATATATTTCGTCAGCATTACTTTAATCCTTCCGGGAAGAAGTGAACGCGCTGGTTGAATAATACGGTTAAATTGGTCTTTGTTTTCCGGCCTCAGCGTCAATGCGATATCCACCTTCAAATATCCTTAGACAGGCATCGACTGCATCAGCATCATAGGCCACACCCTTTCTACTGACAATTTCAGCCAATGCTTCGTCGATTCCCAAAGCAGGCCGGTAAGGCCGGTGAGAATTCATGGCCTCAACCACATCGGCCACGGCCATGACTCTCGACTCCACGTCGATATCTTCCCCTGAAATACCCGCTGGATAACCGGAGCCATCCAGCCTCTCATGATGTTGAAGCACGATTCGGGCGATATCCCAGGGAAAATCCACATCTTTCAGGATCTCGTAGCCAGTCGCCGGATGAAGCTTGATCATCTCAAATTCCAGGGGGGTCAAGACGCCGGGCTTGCTGAGAATCTCGGCCGGCACCTGTATCTTGCCCAGATCATGGATTGAACCACCCAAACGGATTGCTTCAATCCGCTTATGGTCAAGTCCCATCTCCATGGCGATGGCACGCGCCAGATCGGCCACCCGCAGCTGATGACCCGCCGTATAAGGGTCCCTCGACTCAACTGTAAGTGAAAACGCCCGGATGACGCCGCCCATTGCCTTCCGTATGTCCGCCAGGTTTTTTTTGAGTTTTTCTTCGGCCTGGGCCAGTTGATGCGTCTTCCGTATCTCACTTTGCTGGGCCCGCTTGTGAAGCAGGGCTTCGACAATTACGGGAGTAATGGTCGACACAACTTCCAGGTCTTCGCGGTCATAACCCGATTGTTTATTGCACAAGCAGATCGAGCCAAAATACTCATCACTATTCTTGAGAGGAACGCTCATGCAGGCAGTCAGCGCCGGGTAACCCCCAGGTGTTCCGAGGCGGCCGGGGCGAGAAGCGAGATCGTTTTTGATAACGGACCGGTCTTCCCTGATGAAGTCGGCCCATATTCCCTGGATATCCATCCCTTTCGTCCCTGCCTCGGCGCCGGCCTTATCCTTCAGGCTACTGGCATCACGGCCCGTGCCGCTCATGGCGATCACCTTCATGCTGTCCGGCCGGCCCGGCTCGCTGATAAAGCTGAAGTTGCTCTGGGTCGAGTCTTCGACCACGGCTAAACACAGGCGGGCGAGTTCCTCGACGCTTTCACAGATAAGAATCCCCTTCAAGATTTTGTTCACGCCCTTCAGAACGGCGTTGCGCCTAGCGTTCTCGGCCTCCGCCCGCAGGCGCTCGGAGTGATCATCGACTTCGTGGAGCGCCCTTTGAACTGCTGACCCCAGGCGCTCAAGCCGCCGCTTGAGAACATAATCGGTCGCTCCCTTTTTCATGGCCTCGATCGCGGTTTCTTCGCCCATTTTGCCGGAGACAAAAATGAATGGCGCCCCATTGCCGGCTCGCTGATGATCCTTCAGCGCCGAAAAGCCGTCGTATGATGGCAGTGAAAAGTCCGAGAGGATGAGGTCGGGCGAAAACTCCTCGAGTTCTTTCAGGAAGGTATCCCTCGCGCTAACGCAAACGGACTCAAATTCCATTCCCGTTTGGCGCAGCTCCCGCATCGTAAGTTCGGCGTCCTCAGAAACGTCTTCGAGTATCAGGATGCGGGTTAAACCACTCACTTTAACTCATCCCGGGTTTTCGCGGGCGCCCTTGCCTTATTACGAGGAGACTCCACCAGCCTCATCCTTAAGAGACTTCGTTTAGTAGCAGCCAGTAAAATCCCAGTTCCGCGACCACCTTGGCGAACTTTTCAAATTCCACCGGTTTGGTGACATAGCTATTGGCCCCCAGCCGGTAACACTCCTCGATATCCCGGTCATCGTTCGACGAAGTCATCACCACAACCGGTATCGAGCTTGCCTGTTGGTCGGTCTTTAATTTCTGCAGCACTTCCTTGCCATTCACCTTGGGCAGCTTGAGGTCCAGGAGAATGAGTTTCGGGCTATCGTTCTTGTGTGGCACTGCATCTGAGCCATTGCCAAAGACATAATCCAGAGCTTCGGCGCCGTCTTTTACCCAAAGCACATTGTTGGCAAGATTATGTTTTTTCAGCGATCTGAGGGCGAGCTCGGCATCGTTGTGGTTGTCCTCGACCAGCAAAACATCAATTTCATTGACCTCTATCATTTCTGTCCCCTTTCAAGCGGCAGTGAAAAATAGAACGTCGCGCCCTCGCCCACCCTTCCTTTCGCCCAGACCCGGCCGCCATGCCGGTGAACGATGCGCTGGACGATAGATAGCCCTATGCCGGTTCCTTTAAATTCCTCCTCACTGTGCAGGCGCTGAAAAATACCGAACAGCTTGTCTGCAAACTGCATGTCAAAACCGGCGCCGTTATCCCGGACGTAGTAGGTACACTCGCTTTTTTCCCGGTTGCCGCCAACCTCTATGAACGCGGTTTCTTTATTCCCGGTGAACTTGATGGCATTGGCAAGCAGATTGGACATCACCTGCTGGATCAGCACCCGGTCACTGCAAGCCGGAGGAGGATTTTCCACTTTAAAAACAATCTTCCGTTCCGGAGCGGCTGCCCTGAGTTCCTCGAAGGTTGACTGCGCCAGGTTCTTCATGTCGATCTCCGACGGCATGAGCTGCTGGCGGCTCAGGCGGGAGAGTTCGAGGATGTCATTTATCAGCTCTCCCATCTTCCGCGCGTTGTCACTGACAACATCGAGCAGCCGCTTGCCTTCATCGTCGAGCCTGTCACGGTAGTCTTCAACGATGATTTGTGAGAAACCGCCAATAGCCCGTAGCGGCGCCCGCAGATCGTGAGAGACCGAGTACGAAAAAGCCTCCAGCTCCCTGTTGGCGGACTCGACCTCGGCGACACGCCTCTTCTGTTTCTCCGCCTGTTTGAGCTCGGTGATGTCCTGATCCATGGAAGCGACGGCTTCCGGGTTTCCCTTTTCGTCCTTTAAAAGGGACAGTGTCTGGAAGACGGGGATCTTCCTGCCGGATCTGTCACACCTGATTCCCTCCACGTTACGGACCGCCCCGCCCCTGATGCACCGCTCCCGCAACTCCCTGTTCTGCTCGTGGTGCTCAGGCGCAACGATGGTCGTGATCGGCCGGCCGACAAGCTCGTTTCTTTTCCAGCCATAGAAACGCTCTGCCTCCTTGTTTATTCTCAGGACATTGCCGTTCAGGTCCTCGATGATGATGGGGTTCCTGCCGTCCATGAAAACCTTGGACATCTGTATCAGCTCTGTCTGCGAGCGTTTCTTTTCGCTGATATCCTCAACGGTGGTAATGAAATATTCCGGTTCTCCGGATGGCTTGCGCACGCCCGAACCCGTCACATTTATCCAGATCTCAGAGCCGTCTTTGCGGATATAGCGTTTCTCCATCGTATAGCTATCAATCTCTCCTGAAATCAGACGGCGCACATATTCCAGATCATTCTTGAGATCATCCGGATGAGTAATATCCTTGAAGGTCAGCTCCATCAGCTCTTCAGGGGTGTAGCCGACGATATCGCTAAACCTTTGATTCACCTCGAGCCAGCGGCCGTCGATCCCCATGCGGGCGATGCCTATGGCGGCCTGTTCAAAAATGGAACGGAATTTCGCCTCACGGTCCCTGGTTACGTTCTCATCCCTGAGAGTGATTTCTTTTTCTGAACGCCGCAGCTTCTCCGCCAGGTCTGGTGGATCTTTTGTTCTTTTATTCTCGCTCATTTAATTATGCCTCTTGGGGTCATACGGCAAGGGAGCGACCTCAACCGCGCGGATGAACCGCTCAATACTGGAAAGACACAATGCGGATTTCCTGTCGTCAATGAGAAAATTGAAAAGATATCCTGTCTTGCCATTGGTTGACACCGGGCAAGCTCCAATATGGCAAAGATCGGTTGTTGGACCAGCTTTTGGATAATATGTTTACTTCCCGTTCGGGATAAAAGCAAACCGTTAGTCATGACCTCCGGCAGAGCCGGAGGCTTGAATAAAACCGTGAACCGCTCAAAGCGGTTGAAAAACTTCGCCTACCTGAACATGTTGAGTTGGTCCAGCCTTTGATCTTCTCTCTCCTGCCTGCGGATGTATTCCCTTACCACTTCCTCGTCTCTTCCCGCCGTGGAAACATAGTATCCCCTGGCCCAGAAATTCTGACCCGTGAAGTTCTGCTTCCTGCCGCTGTATGTCCTGGCAATGTGAATGGCGCTTTTCTCCTTGATGAACCCAACTACTTGCGCCACGGCGTACTTGGGAGGAATGGCGATCAGCGTGTGTACATGATCCGCCATCAGGTGTCCCTCCACGATCAGGCTCTCTTTTCTCCTAGCCAACTCCCTGAAGACCTCTCCCAGGTGCTTTCTTGTGTGACCGTACAGCACTTTCTTCCGGTATTTCGGAATCCAGACCACGTGGTACTTGCAATCCCATGCGGTGTGGCTTAGGTTTGATAATTCGTTCATGGAAAGCCTCCTTTGGCTGTAAACTTTGAGCGGTTCACAGCTGGGAGGCTTTCCTACATTCCCGTAAACGTCAAACTCTGGGAGTCCCCCGGCAGAGCCGGGGGTTTACCCGGGATTATTACTAAATCCTGTTTCCGGGACGAGATCAAAATGGTTCTTGCTTCTTCATAAAAGAACGGCGGCTCCGGAAAGTTGACGGGCGTACGAACGTACGCTAGACTGACTATCCCACTCTCACCGTGAACAAGACACCAAAACATCTGGATAAGATCGTCGCCTTTTACCGGGCCAACCGGCGCATGCCCAGCCATGCCGAAATCGCCCGGGCGGCCGGCCTGCGCTCAAAAGGCACCACCTACAAGCTGGTGAACCGGCTGGTGGAGCAGGGCTTTCTGGGGCGCGACGAGAAGGGCAGGCTCCTGCCTGGGCGGCGTTTCGGCGCCGTGCGGCAGCTGGGCACGGTCGAGGCCGGCTGGCCCTCCCCCGCCGAGGAAGAGCTGCTGGACACGATGAGCCTGGAGGAATTCCTCATCGGGCGGCCGGACGAGACCTACATGCTCAAGGTCCAGGGCGAATCGATGACCGGGGCCGGCATCATGCCCGGCGACATGGTGCTGGTCGAGCGCGGCGTCAAGGAGAAGGACGGCGACATCATCATCGCCGAGGTCGACGGCGAATGGACCATGAAATATTACCGCAAGCGCGGCGGCAAGGTCTGGCTGGAGGCGGCCAACCCCAGGTTCGGGCCGATCGAGCCGCGCGGCGAGCTGCGCATCGCCGCCGTGGTGCGGGCGGTCATCCGCAAGTACTGAGATGGCAGGGCGCGGCTTACATTACGGCAGCGATGAAGCGGCTGGCGGGGGTGGCTCTCCGCTCACCATCCGTTCGTTCACGCGGGCGATCATCCATATCGACGCCGACGCCTTCTTCGCCTCCTGCGAGCAGTCGCGCCGGCCGGAGCTCCGTGGCCGGCCGGTGATCACCGGCAAGGAGCGCAACATTGTCGCCTCGATGAGCTACGAGGCCAAGGCCCGCGGCGTCATCCGCGCCATGCGGCTCTCGGAGGTGAAAAAGCTCTGCCCCGACGCGGTCTTCCTTCCCTCTGACTATGAAACCTATAGCCTGCTGTCAAAACGCTTCTTCTCGATCGTGCGGCGTTATACGCCCGACGTCGAGGAATACGGCATCGACGAGTGCTTCGCCGACATCACCGGCATGCAGCGGCCGCTTCGCATGGGCTACCGGGACATCGCCAGAACGATGAAGGAAGAGCTCGACCTTGCCTTCGGCTTCACCTTCTCCACGGGGCTGGCGCCCAACAAGACCATCGCCAAGATCGCCTCCAAGTGGGAGAAGCCCTCAGGGTTGACGATTATCCCGGGGCGTGACATCCATGAGTTCCTGAGAGACATGCCGGTGGAGAAGGTCTGGGGCATCGGGCCGCAGACGACCGCCTATCTGGCCAAGCTCGGCATCACCACGGCGCTCGAGTTCGCGCGGCGCGACGAGGAATGGGTCAAGGCCCGCTTCAGCAAGCCCTTTTACGAGACCTGGCAGGAGCTCAACGGCCGTATGGCCATCGGGCTCGACACCGAGGAGAAGGACAGCTATTACACCATCCAGAAGGTGAAAACCTTCACGCCGCCCTCAAGCGATCCCGAGTTCGTCTTCGCGCAGCTCTCCAAGAACGTCGAGAACGCCACCATGAAGGCGCGGCGCTACAAGCTGGCGGCGCGCGAGGCGGTCTGCTTCCTGAAGACGCAGGATTTCCAGGGCGTCGGCGCCAAGGTGAAGTTCTCGCGGCCGACCGCCTTCCCCCACGAGGTCATGCACGCGCTGGAGCCGGTCTTCGAGCGCCTGTTCAAGCCGTCCAAACTATACCGCTCAACCGGCGTGGTGCTGCTGAAGCTGACCGAGGACACCATCGTCCAGCCGGATCTATTTGGGGTGACGGCGAAGATCGAGCGCATGGCGCGTGTCTACGACGCCGTCGACGGCGTGCGCATCAAGTACGGCAAGCACACGCTGTTTCTGGGCTCGAGCTATTACGCCAACAGGTTCGCCCAGCATCTGGGCGACCGCGGCGACGTGCCGGCGCGCAAGGATGAGCTGTTCAAGGGCGAGACCAAGCGGCAGCGGCTGGGGATACCCATGTTTATGGGGGAGGTGAAGTGAGGGAAGGTCAAATTGACCCGCCGCCGAGTTCCGCGAGCAGCAGGACCGCTTCCTTGCCCGATACGCTTGCATGAAGTTTGCGGTCAGCGGTGACCAGGGTTGTTTCCAGGAGCGAGGACAAGGCCACAAACGCTCCATCATAAACGGTTAGACTGTAAAGCGATGCGAAGTGAAGCGCCCGCTGGGAAAGCTCCCTGTCAGCGGGAAAGATCGAAATTCCTAGAGACCAGAAATCGTCCAGCAGGCGCTGCATCACGGCAGCCGGCAGCCCGGATCTGAATCGCAGAAAGTTGCTCAATTCGTAGACCGCCAGGTCGGGGATGATGATCTCGAGCTTGCCGTCGAGGTAGGCTTTGCGAAGCAGCAATGCCTCGCCCAAGTTTTCCTCATCCCCCTGGTGCACCCACTTGATGAGCACCGAGGTGTCGAGGACGGCGGATCTCACTTGCCCTTGTCGTCATTGTCGCCGTATCTGGAATCCCTCATATCCCTCACAACCTGAACGGCGTCCCATTCACCATGGATTTTTCTGGCAATCTCGTCCATGGATCTGACCGCCTCGCGCACCCGGGGATCATCGATAGGCCGTTTCTTTTCAGGGAGGTCAGCGATATAACGGCGGGTAGCTTCGCGGATGAGCTCGCTGCGGGAGCGATGCTCGGCCGCAGCCGCCGCGTCGATCTCGGCGAGCAGGTCCTCGGGCAGGGAGAAAAGAATCTTTTTTGAGCCGGGTCTCATTGATATATATAGTATATATCCATGTATATCTTTAGGCAATGCTTTTCAGGGAGGTGAAATTAGGGGAAATCGCGTCGTAATGTGTCCCCCGGGTTAGCTGCGCATGTTGATGAACTGCAGCGGCACGCCGAGGTCCTGTTCCTTGAGCATGGTGATCACCTTCTGCAGATCGTCGATCTTCTTGGCGGTGACGCGCACCTGGTCTTCCTGGATCGCCGCCTGCACCTTCATCTTCATGTCCTTGATCATCTTGACGATCTTGCGCGCCGTGTCGGTGTCGATGCCGGCGATGACTTCAGCGTCGAGCTTCACCATGTCGCCGGCGGCGCGCTCGTGTTCGCCGAACTTGACCGACTTGGCGTCGACCTTGCGCTTGACCAGGTTGGAAATGAGCTCGTTCTCGATGGCGCTTAGCTTCATCGTGTCCTCGGTGAGGATATTGATTTTGCTGTCCTTGCGGTTGAGTTCGATGCTGGTCTTGGAGCCGCGGAAATCATAGCGGGTCTGCGTCATCTTGCGGGTGTTGTTGACGGCATTGTCGACTTCCTGCAGATCGACCTTGTTGACGATATCGAATGAAGGCATCAGGCGTTTCCTCCGGTTGGTTTTTTCTTCCTGGGTTTTTTCTCTTTGGGCGGCAGCGAAGAGAGTGGCTGCTGGACTCTTTAGCCCTGCCGGATTTCTTTTCGCTGCCTGCCATAGGCCAGAGCATATCGGCAGTGCGAAGCGCGGTCAACCTCGGGCGCTCAAGCGCGGTCAACCTCGGGCACGGCCTCCTTTGGCCATCTTTATGACCATTCCCAGCATGAATCCGCTGGCGGTCAAAGCGGCGAGCACGATCTTGGTCTTGTCGACGACCGGTTCGATCCTGACGCCTTCCGGAGAGGCAATGACGACAGCGACCGGGCGCGAGAACGCCTTGCCCCCGCCTCCGCCGCCGGAGCCGGCGCCTTCGGGCGCGGCCTCTCCCCCATGCGCTGCGGCCTCTCCTTCGGGCTTGTTGCCCTCTCCCCCGGCTGTCGACATCTCATTCTTCTTGCCTCCGGGCCCGGTGCCCATTCCACCGCCCATGCCGAAACCCATCCCGTAGACGATCTCGGCGCAGGGGATTATCAGGTTGTCGCCGTGAGTCACCGGTTCCCCGTAGACTGCGTTGACGCTGGCGGCGTCGCTGAACCTGCGCATGACCTCACGGATGGTATCGAAGACGACGGGGAATCCCTCCGCGTTGGCTTCTGGTTGCTGTGATGCTTCATTCATGACGGCCTCCGGTTCGCGCGGGTTATCAGTTTGATGATGAGGATAAACAGCATCAGTCCCGGCAGGATGAACTGGATCTTGCTCGCCGGTCTGGGCACGGGGATGGAGCGCTCGCTGCCGTCCGCCTCGATGACGGTCACGGAGTGCGGGCGGTTGACGATGAGCCCGCCCGGCTTTCCCGGGATCATCAACTCGCGGGAAACGGAGAGCGGCACGATCTGCCTCCCGCCGAAGGCGACGGCCTCCCCCGCCCTCATCTGCTTCTGAAAAAAGCTCATGGCGCCTCCTGAAAACGGCAGGTGCAATTACGGTGGTTCCGTTTTCTATGATTGACGCAAGCGGAGGAAATGAAACGCGGAGATTATTGCCGGGCAAATCCGGGAGATATCCCGGGTCTTACTTTTCCTTGCCGATGGAGAAGGCGCCGCCGAGGAGCTCGCCGATGCCGTGATAGGTGCGGTCGGACATGCTGAAGGTGAAGGGTTTGACCTTTTCCGCGGCGGGCTGCCCCTGCTCGTCGAGGACGTCCTCGTCGACCTTCACGTCCATCACCTCGCCGATGAACTGCGTGTGCAGCCCGATCTCGATCGTGTGGATGACCTTGCACTCGATGATGACGGGGAATTCCTCGATGTAGGGCGCGTCGACGTGCTCGGCGCGCACGGCGGTGAGGCCGAGCTCGGCGAACTTGTCGACATCGCGGCCGGAGACGACGCCGATGCGGTCGATTTCGCGGACGTATTTTTCCGAGGGGATGCTGATCGTATAGGCGCCGCGGGCGACGATGTTCCCGTAACTGTAGGTAGCCTTGCGCAGGGAAACAGCCATTGCCGGCGGACGCGAGCAGCAGATACCCGCCCAGGCCGCGGTCATGACGTTGGGCTTGCCTTCAGAATCGTACGTCCCGATCGCCCAGGCGGGTGACGGGAAGGCTATGGTCTTGGCGCCGACTGATCTTTTCATGCGGCTATTATACCGCTTTCTGCAGCAGTCTTGCGCCTTGCCGGCATGATTAGGTAATTACTCTTGCGCCTTGCCGGCTTTATCCGGGAATTACGCCGACTCGAGCGATTCAGCCACGCGGCGCAGGCGGGTGCGCGCCTCGGCGCCGACTTCCCTCATGACCGGGTCGTCTTGGAGGCCGAAACCCTGAAGCAGGGCGTCGGGGTCAAGCACGCGGATGATCGACCCGCCCGCGGGGTCGGCTTCTACCGTGATGTTGCAGGGAAGCATCAGGCCGACCTGGGCTTCGTGCTCTAGCGCTTTGTGCGCCAGCGGCGGATTGCAGACGCCGAGGATGGCGTACTGACGGAAATCCTTGTCCAGCTTTTCCTTGAGGGTCTTGTGGACGTCGATGCGGGTGAGGATTCCGAACTTCTCCTCCGACAGAGCAGCGGTGAGGCGCTCGATGGCCTCATCGAAATCAACATCGACATGAATCTCAAAACTTAGTGCTGCGGAAGTCTCCATGGTTCCTCCTGGGTTACGGTCGAATTTTGTTTTTAGACGCAAAGCAGGGCCAATGGATTCGAATTCGGCTCAGAAAAAGCACGGGCGCGGCGCCTTCGGCGCCGCGCCCGTTACATACTGGACGGCATTACTCAGCAGAATCACTCTGCCTAAATTCTCCCCTGGTTCACCGGGAGGTACTTTCCCGCAGATCCTAAGGCGAGGTCACCTTCAGCATCGGGAAGTTATACAGGTAGGCCGTGCAGTATGTAACGGGCGCGG